>CAUYZA010000264.1:0-4564 GCA_963577225.1 Dehalococcoidia bacterium
TTTACGCGCGAGCTTGAGCGCCGCCTCAACGGCGTTTGTGCCGGTTGGGCCGGGGAACTGGATGCGGTAGTCGAATTGGCGCGGGCGCAGCACGACTTCGTCGAAGCGCGCAAGGAAGCTGCGCTTGGCCGCGGTCGCCATGTCGAGGCTGTGCGTGACGCCG
Source organism: Dehalococcoidia bacterium (assembly GCA_963577225.1). Lineage (GTDB taxonomy): Bacteria > Chloroflexota > Dehalococcoidia > Bin125 > Bin125 > JAPUIR01. The sequence goes on from CAUYZA010000264.1 coordinate 164, forward strand.
TCGGACTCGAGGTAGTCGATCAGGGCGCGCTTGATCTCCGGCGGGTTGTGGCCGTAGTTCAGCGTGCCCGCGCCGCTGAAGAAGTCGAGGTAATCACGGCCCGACTCGTCCGTCAGCAGATGGCCGCGCGCCGTCGTGAAGACGGTGGGCCAGGCACGCGAGTAGCTGCGCACGGCCGACTCAAGACGCTCGAATGTTTCCATTGGAACTGACTCCGGGCGGTCGCCGACCCCAGCGATGACCCAGCCTTCGCTCCCAGCCTAGCGCGCCCCGCCGATCGAGTTGGAGACCGCCGCGAAGCCAAGTCCCGCCACCCCGCCTGTTCCGTAGAACCTGCGACGGAGGGATACTCTTCATCTCGCCGAAACACCCCAGGGCGAACCGGTTCGTATCCTCAATTTCCGGATCAAGATGGCTGGTACCAGTTGGGCTCCGGTCGACACGTGCAGAATCAAGAGGCGGCGCATGAGCAACATCAAGGCGGAATACATTTGGATCGACGGCACCCTGCCAACGGCGAAGCTGCGGTCCAAAACCAAGATCGTGCCCGAGGGCACGGAAATGCCGATCTGGGGCTTCGATGGCTCCAGCACCAATCAAGCCGAAGGCAAGGACTCCGACTGCGTCTTGCGCCCGGTCTTCATCTGCCCGGACCCGATCCGCGGGGGCGACCACAAACTCGTGCTCTGCGAGGTGCTGCTGACCGACATGACAGCGCATCCGAGCAACACGCGGTCCGCCTGCGCAGAGGTCGCCGAGCAGTACAGCGCTCAGGAGCCCTGGTTCGGGATCGAGCAGGAGTACACCTTCTTCGACGGCATCAAGCCGCTGGGCTGGCCGATCAACGGCTTCCCCGCGCCCCAGGGCGGTTACTACTGCGGCGTGGGCGCAGACGAGATCTTCGGCCGCGAAATCGTGGAAGCTCACACCGACGCCTGCCTGGACGCGGGCCTGGCCATCTCCGGCACCAACGCCGAGGTGATGCCCGGTCAGTGGGAGTTCCAGATCGGGCCGGCCGGCACGGTCGAGTCCGCGGACCATCTCTGGGTGGCACGCTGGCTTCTCTACCGCATCGCGGAGGAGTGGAACGTCGCCGCGACGCTCAACCCCAAGCCCGTTAAGGGCGACTGGAACGGTGCGGGAGCACACACCAACTTCTCGACCAACCTCATGCGCGAGAACTACGAGGCTTGCATCACCGCGGCGAAGGCGCTCGAAGCCAACCACGACGAACACATCGTGAACTATGGGCCAGGCATAGAGGAGCGGCTGACCGGCGCCCATGAGACCGCGCGCTACGACGAATTCACCTATGGCGTCTCCGACCGTGGCGCCTCGGTCCGCATCCCGTGGCAGGTGGCCAAGGACCAGGGCGGCTACATCGAAGACCGCCGACCCAACGCCAACATGGACCCGTACGTCGTCAACCGCCTGATCACCGCGACCTGCTGCAGCAAGCTCGCCTAGCGCGAAGCGCGTCGCCGCTCGCCTGCAGCACCCCGCTGAGATAAGAAAACGGCCCCTCCAGAGTGGGGCCGTTCTTCATTGCTAGCATCCAGTCGCATCCGGGTTGGACGGCTAGCGGCGCTCCTCGCGCGGCCTGGCCTCGTTCACGCGCAGCTGACGGCCGCCCATGTCGGTCCCGTCCAGTCCTTCGATCGCTTTACGCGCTTCCTCGTCCGGCATCTCGACAAAGCCGAACCCGCGCACGCGTCCGGTGTCCCGATCGGTGGGCAAGGCCACCGACTGCACATCGCCATACGTGGCGAACAGATCTCGCACTTCGTCTTCAGTCGCGGAGAACGGCAGATTTCCAACATAGATTCGCTGACCCACGGTCCCTAACCTCCGCCGGTAATCCGGCAACCCCCACCCGGTCGGTCCGGGTGGATACATGACTCGGACGGTGCGCCGGTCCCACTGGAACACGGCCGCGAGTCCACCCAAGGGGCGGCGAGTCCGCCGCAGCACAGCGTAGGGCAGGGCTGGCCCGCTCGTCCCGCGTGCATTGCCGCGCTCTCGCTGCTCAACCGCCCACGGCGCGCCCGGTATCTCGACAGCGCTCCATGCCTAGGGAATGAGCAGAACCCGCCTAAACGCCTGCCGGCTCTCGATGTATGCATGGGCCTGCACAGCCTCGGCCAGCGGGAAACGACGGTCGATCACCACCTGCAGATCGCCCGCTGCGACGGCGGTGATGTGCCCATCGATTATGTCGTTTACCCGCGACTGGCCCATCTCGGCACCCAGGAAGACTCCGCTGATGGACCGGTTGCCCTGCGAGAGCGTGGAGATATCGATCTGACGATCGGCGCGGCTCATGTTGCCGACGGTCACGAGTCGCCCGCGATAGGCGAGGCACTCCAGGCTCGATTGCAAAACGTCGCCGCCGATTGGGTCGACGACCAGGTCAATGCCTCGGCCGTCCGTAAGCCGCATGATCTCGGGCACCAGGTCGCGCTCGACGTAGTTGATGCCGTGATCGACGCCCAGATCGGCCAGGCGCGCCAGCTTGCCGTCGTTCGAGGCCGTCGCGAAGACCATCGCGCCGTGCCGCTTCGCGAGTTGGATCGTGGCCAGGCCGACCCCACCACCTCCTCCCTGCACCAATACGCTCTCGCCCGGCTCGAGCCCGCCGAACTCGAAGAGACAGTCGTCAGCGGTGCCAAAGGGGATCGGGACACAGGCGGCCCGCTCGAGCGCCATCCCGTCCGGCACGCGCCAGGTACCGTGCGCGGCAACGGAAGCGATCTCCGCATGTGAGCCCGTCGGGACTGTCGCCACGACCCGCTCGCCGACAACCCGGTTGTCGACTTCGGAGCCGATCTCGCGGATGCGCCGCGCAAACTGGTAACCCACGATGTGCGGTCGCGACGTCATCTCTCCGCCGGCGCGGTGCAAGACATCGCCGCCTTCGATGCTGATCGCTTCGACATCCATCAGAACGCCGCGAGGATGGCAAGTCGGCTTGGGCACGTCCCTCGTAGCGGAAGACCTCGGGCGGGCCGGTCTCGTAGTAGACGGCGGCCTTCACGCCTCGTTCTTCACTAGAAGCCCACAGCGGCACCGTCGGAGCGGGGATCGGAGCCGCCCCAGAGCACGCCGCTCTCACGCTCGCGCACGATGATCTGGCCCTTGCCTAGGAACGCCGTGCGGCGGAACTCGCTGACCGGCACGACCTCGTGGCCCAGCTCCGCCAGCTCGCTCATCGTGGTCGTGGGATAACCGTCCTCGATGTAGACGCCGCCGTTCGGTGGATCATCATAGATCGAGAAGCGAGGCGCATCGAGCGCGAGCTGCGGGTCCATGTCGTGGTCGACGAGGTTGGCGAAGACCTGTACGTGCCCTTGCGGCTGGTTGTAGCCGCCCATCACGCCAAAGCTGGCGTGCAGTTCGCCGTCGGCGTGGGTGCTCATGGCGGGAATTATCGTGTGATAGGGACGCTTGCGTGGCGCCAGCGCATTGGGATGGTCAGGGTCCAGGACGAATCCCGCGCCGCGATTCTGCAGCGTGAAGCCGCAGCCCCGCGGCACGATCCCAGTGCCGACGCCCTGGTAGTTGCTGTTGATGAACGAACAGGCGTTGCCATCGCCGTCGACGGCGGAGAGGTAGACGGTGTCCGACGAATTGACCGGCTCACCGCGGGTCGGGTCGGTCTGCGCCTGCAGCGGGTCGATGAAGGCGCGGCGCTCGCTCGCGTAGTCCTTGGACAGTAGCCCCTCCAACGGCACAGGCGACTGCGCCGGATCGGCGACGAACCAGCGCGTATCGGCGAAGGCCAGCCGTAGCGCCTCGATCAGGAGATGGGTGTAGACCGACGAGCGCGGGTCGAGCCCCTTGAGATCGTAGCCCTCGAGGATGTTCAGCGCGATCAGCGCGGTCAGGCCCTGGCCGTTGGGGGCGCACTCGTAGACGGTGTAGTCGCGGTAGGTGGTGGAGATCGGCGGCTCGAACGTGGAGCAGTGCTGGGCCAAGTCGTCGACGGTCATCAGGCCGCCCAACGACTGCAAGACGTCGATGAGCGCTTGTCCCGGCCAGCCCCGGTAGAAGGCCTCGGCCCCGCCGTCGGCGACCGCGCGCAGGACCTTGCCCAGGTTCGGATTCTTACGCAGCTCGCCAGCGCGCGGGCCCCGACCATCGATCAGCATCTCGGCGCCGTTTGGGCTGGCCGAGTGCAGCAAGTCGGCGGAGCGCTGCCAGGCCTGGGAGATGATCGGCGCCACGGGATGGCCCTCTTCGGCCAAGCGAATCGCGGGGTCCAGCACCGTCGCGAGTGTGAGTCGTCCGTGGCGCTCGACGGTGTCTTGCCAGCCGGCGGCGGTACCCGGCACGGTGACAGCGTGGGGGCCACGCTGCGGCATCGCGCCGTCGCAGCCCGCCGCATTCAGAGTCTCGATCGTG
>CAUYZA010000265.1:0-4537 GCA_963577225.1 Dehalococcoidia bacterium
CTCCAACACTTCGCGGGTGTGCTGGCCCAGCATCGGCGCTGGCCCGTCGATGAAGGCCGGGGTCAGCGAGAGCCGCCAGGGGGGCGCCAGCACTTCGCGGTCAGCCATTTCCGGTGGCGAGATCGGCACGCTGTTGAGCCGCGCCTTGAAGTGGGGGTCGTCGTAGAGTGCGTCCCCACTCAGCGTCGGGCTGGCCGGGACGCCCGCGCCGAGCAGTGTCTCCGCAGCTTCCTGTGCCGAGCGCTCCCGCGTCCACGACTCTACCGTCCGGTTCAGTTCCTCACGCTGTTTCCAGCGCCGCAGCCCGGTCCGGAAGCGATCGTCTGCCGCCAGTTGGGTCAGACCGGTAGCTGCACAAAAGCTCGCCCACTCGCGATCGTTGCGGCAGGCAATGGCGACCCACTCTGGATCGTCGTTGGAGCCGCACTGATAGACGTCGTGCGGCGCGTACGACGCGTGTTCGTTGCCGATGCGCCCCGGGTCCTCTCCGGTCATCGCCACGGCCAGGAACTGCTCGCCCATGTGCATCGCGATCGCCTCGCGCGCCGAAGCGTCGACGAACTGGCCCTGCCCGCTGCGGTCGTGGTGATAGAGCGCCGCCAGCATGGCCAGTGCCGCCGCCGTGCCCGCCCGCAGGTCGATCGAGCCGCCCATTTGGGCGGGAGGACCATCGGGCTGACCGGTGAGATAGGAGAGCCCCGCCAGCGCCGCGAAGGTAGGTGCGTAGCCGACATAGTTTCGTTCCGGCCCGTTGGCGCCCAGCGCGCTGGCCGAGACCATCACGAAATTAGGGTGCTCCGCATTCAAGACCTCGTAGCCCAAGTCGAGACGGTCCAGTGTGCCGGGCCGGAAGTTGTCGATCGCGCCGTCGCTGATCCGCGCCAGATCGCGCACGATCGACTTCGCCTCGTCGGTCTTCAGATTCAGTGTTAGGGAGCGCTTGTTGAGGTTGAGCTCGTTGAACATCGGCGCCTGATTGAGGCCGCCGCCAAACGACCCTGCCGCCAATGACCGCTGGCGGCTGTGGTCGATTCGGGTCGTGCTTTCGATCTTGATCACTTCGGCGCCCAACAGTGCTAGCTGCATCGCGCCGTACGGCCCGGCCCAGGCCCAGGTGAAGTCGATGATGCGACGCCCGCTCAGCGGTCCCGCCATCAGGCCACTCCCGCCCGGCGTGCCGTCGCCGCCGACCAGCCGCCCAGCCGCTCCGCCAGCAGTTCGCAGTTTGCCTCTCCGAGCAGGGGCGCAACGCCGGTGGGCGGCCCATCCGTCCCAGAAAATAGCGCCGAGATCTGAGTGTACGGCAGTTCACCCGCCCAGGCGTGATCGCCCGTCGCGAAGAAGTCCCGCACCTCTTCCTGCTTCGATGTCATTACCTCTGAGGGCCGGAAAACCGCACCGATCGGAGCGCTGTTGGCCTGCGCGGCGTGGTAGATCTCTTCCCGCGTTCGGGTGGACGACCACTCCTGCATCTTCTCGTTCAGGGCAGCCCCGTGCTCGCTACGGTCCAGCAGCTCTCCGTCCGCGTCGTAGGCCCAGTCCGGATTGCCCATCGTCTTGACCAGACCCGCCCACTGATGCGGCTGCGGCATCGCGGCCACCAGGTACCCGTCGGCACACTCCCAGCGTCCGCCGAAGCCGCTGCCCATGCTGCGACGGCTGAGCGCCTGGTCGTTGCGCGAGATCGACAGGTCGACGCGGTCCAGCGTCGACATCGCCTCTTGCACCGACACTTCCACGATCTGGCCGTTGCCCGACTCCTGCTCGCCACGGGCAATCAAGGCCGCGATGATCCCGATCGCGCAGGCCGTGCCGCCGTCGGCTTCGTTCACGTATCCACCGGTCGCGATCGGGCGGCCGAGTCCGGCCCCCAGCCCGCGCACCAGGGTGTGTGCGGTGCCAGCGCTGTGCATCCGCGTCAACGGTGTCGACGGCAGATCCGCCGCGGGCCCCGACTGCCCGTACGGCGTCACGCTAGCCACGATCAACTGCGGTCGGCCGTCGCGAACGGACGCGGATCTCAGTTCGTAGTGCTCCTGCTCGGCGGGCGTCAGGTCGCTCAGGAAGACGTCCGCCTCATCGAGCAGGTTGTGCAGGATCCGGCGGCCGCCCTGCGTCGAAAGATCGACACGTAGCCCGCGCTTGTTGCGGTTGTATTGCAGAAAGACGGCGGCGCCTTCGCGATGCGGGCGTCCGTGCGCGAACGGCCCCGAACGTCGTCCCGAGTCGCCGCGTGGCAGTTCGAGCTTGACCACGTCGGCGCCGAGGTCGGCCAAAATGCGACCAGCGAACGGCCCGGCTACGAAGTCCGTCAACTCCACGACGCCCACGCCGTCGAGGATGCGTGTTGTCCCCCTCGCTTCGGTCGCCACTTCAGCCACGAACGCGCTCCTTGGCCGATCCGTCCCCCCGCCCGTTCTACCAGCGCAGCGAAAGCTACCAGCGCAGCGAAAGTCGATCGATACACAGCGACTCGCCCCGCCGCCGCGTAACGTCGGACGACGCGCAATCGCGCGTTCATCGTCCTCGCACTCAGCGCCTTCTCGTCTACGCTTGGGATCGGCATGGTCAGTCCGATCCTGACGCTGGTGGCCAAGGATCTCGGCGCCACCGGGGCCTTTCTCGGCCTTTCGTTCTCCGCTTTCGCGATCTCGCAGGGCGTGTCGACGCTGCTGTTCGGCCGTCTCTCCGACCGCTGGGGCCGGCGGCCGCTCATCGTGGCTGGGTTTTTGGTCTACGGCGCGTCGGCGGTCGGTTACGCGACCGCGGCCGGATTCGAGCAAATCATCGCGGCGCGCTTCATCGGCGGCTTCGTCACCGCCGCCGTCTTTCCGATCGCCATGGCCTACATTGGCGAGATGGCCGACGAGGGCCGTGAAGGCACCTGGATGGGCACGTTCAACATGGCCAACTTCGTGGGCTTTGGCGTGGGACCGCTGATCGGCGGTGTGATCCGCGACCTTGCGGGCGCCGACGCGGCGTTCTGGACGATGAGCGGCATCCTCCTTGGCACCGCCTTGCTCGTCTTCTTCTTGCTGCCCGACAAGCCCCCACTGATCGCGGGCCCCCTCGACGGCCTGAGGACGACGAGGACGCGTCCCCGGAGCAATCGCTTCGCGTCTCCGCTCCCGTGCGGCGCATCCTGGCCGACCGCACCATCCGCGGCGTGATGGTCTTCAACTGGGCCGACAACGCCGCCTTCGGCACGGCCTTCGGTTTCCTCGCCGTCTACATGGACGAGGAACTGGGCGCGACGGCCGTCATGATCGGTGTCGTCTTGGCCTTGCGAACCTGGGTCAACGGCTTCCTCGCCCCAATCTTCGGGCGCGCCGCGGACCGCTTCGACCGTGTTCGCCTGGCCAGCTTCGGCTTGATCGCGGGAGGCATCGCCAGCTTCTTCGTGCCCGATATGGGCACCGTCTGGGCGTTGACCGTGCTCTTTGTCATCACCGGCTTATCCGAGGGCGTGGCCTGGCCCGCGATCTCCGCCATGACCGTCGACAAGGGACGCATCTACGGCATGGGTGGTCTGATGGGGCTACGCGAGACTGCGATGGCCGTGGGCTTGCTGACGGGATCGCTTGCGGGCGGGTTACTAGCCGAGGCTTTCACGCTCGACATCGTCTTCCGCCTTTCCGGGCTGGCGATGATCGGCGGCGCGCTGGCCTTCGCCTACCTCGCCCGCGACTACGTCCCCGAGAGTCAGGCTGGCGAATCGGCTCCACCCGATGCCGTGGCGTCGCCGGACCCGGCTGTCGGGCCCCACCCCTGATCGATGACGCCCCATCGTGATGCGTCGTGAGCCTGCTGCGCCGGTCCCTAGCCAACACAGCGTGTAGACTCGCGCCCGCGTCCCCACCAACCGAACCCTGCGAGTCGCGCCGCTCATGACCACGCCTCCCAACCCTGCCCCGGTGCTCAGCGAGACCGACGTCCAGACCTATCCGCTCGCCGGGGTCCGCGTGATCGAACTCGCGCAGGGAATCGCGGGGCCCTACGCCGGCAAGTGGCTGGCCGCGCTCGGCGCCGACGTGATCAAAGTCGAACCACCCTGGGGCGAGCCTGCCCGTGCCTTCGGCCCCTGGCCCGAGGATGACCCGCACGACGAGACCAGTGGCCTGTTTCTCTATCTCAACCCGTCCAAGCGCGGGATCACGCTCAATCTCGAAACCTCCGACGGCCGCGAAATCCTGCGCGAGCTCGCGCCCAGCGCCGACCTCATCGTTGAGTCGTTCGCGCCGGGCTATCTCGAGTCGATAGGCCTCGGCGCCGACGCCTTGCGCGCCGGCAAGCCAGAGCAGGTCATGATCTCTCTGTCGGCTTTCGGGCAGAGCGGGCCTTGGGCCGACTTGCCCTGGACCGAGCTGACAGTCTTCGCGCTCAGCGGCCAGATGTCGATGACCGGCGAGCCCGACCGGCCGCCGCTCAAGAACGGTGGTTCGCAGCCGTCCTACCAAGCCGGGCTCAACGCCTTCTGCGCCGCGCTCGCCGCCTACTACGGAGCGCAGGTCCACGGCGAGGGCACGCACATCGATCT
>CAUYZA010000266.1:0-4524 GCA_963577225.1 Dehalococcoidia bacterium
CTCCGTCCATCGTTACCGCGCAGGCTGCGGATCAGGGACAACTGCGCGATTCCATGCAGGACAGTGTCGACGCGCGGATGCTCGACCCTGATACCGCGCTGCTGGTCGTCGCCGACGGCATGGGCGGCGCCCCGGCGGGCGATCTCGCCAGCGGCAGAGCGCTCGCCGCCGTGATCGACACGCTCGGCCAACGCGATTGGTCGGACCCGGACGTCGCGCTTGCCGAAGCAGTTGCCGCCGCCAACGAGGCCGTCTGGCAGGAAGCGTTGGCCGATCCGCGCAAGGCCAGCATGGGCACGACGTTGGTAATCGCCCCTCGTCAGCGCCGGCGGGGTCCGTATCGCGAACGTCGGCGATAGCCGCGCCTACGGCTTGCTGGGGGGCGAACTGCGCCAGCTCAGCGACGACCACTCCTACGTGGGCGAGGCAGTCCGCGACCAGCGGATGACGCTCGACGAGGCGCGCGAGCACCCCTATCGCAACGTGATCACGCGCGTGGTTGGTACCCAACCCCACGTCGAGCCGGACTTGGTCGCGACTGACCTGGGGATCGGCGACACGATCCTGCTCTCGACCGACGGCCTGCACGGCCCGCTTGACGATGCCGCGATCGCAGCAATCCTCGCGGCGAACGGGAAAGACCTTGACGGAGCGGCTCGCGCCCTGATCGACGCCGCCAACGCGGCGGGCGGACCCGACAACATCGCCGTTGCGCTTGCTCGGGTCGTTTGAGCGCCTTCAGGCGCCGCCGTAACGATTCGTCAGTCGCACTCGACATTGCGGCAGTCCGTGACCGCGATCCTGCGCGGAAGATCGAACTGGAATCGCTCGGGTGCGATCGGCTCGTTGTACTCGATCTGGGTAACGAGACGGGTCGTGCCGGCGATCACGTTGCCAGCTTCGTCACGCAGCTCATCTTTCAGCACGAACGCCGTCTCGATGTCGACCCAGACGAAGCGATCGGCCGCACCGCCCACCCCGTATGGGTCGACGTCAAGCGTGCCGGTGTAGCGCGATCGACCAAGATTGACCACGTGCGTCGAACGGCCCGCGATCATGTCTGGGCCCACGACCTCTCCCCGGTAGCAGTGGGCCACTTGAGCCAGCAACGCGGTCAGGCCGGCTGCGCGCGGGCCGTCGTTCGGCAGCACCGCAAGGCCATCGGCTACGGCAGGAAGATCTTCCTGGCGATACACGCGGACCGTCCGGCTCTCCCCGCGGACGTTTGTCACATCGACCCACCAGTTGGTCCCGTCCCAGACTGCAGTGATGGAGAGCTGCAGTTCCCCCGCCGCAGTCGAGACTTCCACTTCCACGCGCCGCAGGTTCGGCTCCTGATCCCAAACGATCTCCCGCGCCACGCGCGTGTCCAACGCCGGATTGGGAGGACAGAGCGGCCGTCGACGACCGTCAAATTTGGGTCCGAGGTGACCATCGTCATCGAGAATGTGGAAACGCCTTGGCAGGCGGGCGCTGCAGCGACCGCCTGCACGTCTCGCAGGATCTGCTCCGCCTGCGCCACCCCGGACGGTGTCTGCCCGGTTAGCGTTAGCAGCGCCACGACGACGGTGAACGTCGCCGCTAGTGCTCCAGCCCCCGCCCAGCGCGGGATGCGGCGCTGTGGGCGTTTGGCTGTGGCGTTTTCCGTCGTCGCCGAATCGAGGATGTGGCGGGTGGCGGGGTCTTCGCTGCGCACACGATCCACAACTTCGGTCGGGCTCAGTCCGCGCAGTGGGAACAGCGCCTCGCGTGCCGCGAGCGTCGCGCGATCGTGATCGTCGGGTCTTGTCATCGCAGTGCCTCCGAACCGGATCGCGGCTCGACGGCATCGCCGAGGGCCGCCCTCAGCCCCTCCAGCAGCAGCGCGCGAAAGGCGGCGTCCAAGTCTTCCTGACGGGGCTCGGCCCAGGTCAGGTTCTCCTCGACCTCAGAGCGGACGTGCTCTTCTACGAGGTCGAGCAGCGCGGCGTAGAACTCAGCCATGCCGCGCGTGTCGGGATTGCCAGGGTTCGCCGCGACGACTTGTCGAAAGATGGATTGGTGCCCTGCCTCTGACCGATTGCGCGCGTCATTCGCAACGCTGGCTGCGCGCTTACGGAGAGAGGCATGATCCGATTCGGATAACTCTGGCATGCAGGGCACCGTACGGGAGAGAGGCTTCTAGCCCCTTGACACCGCCTGAGGTGGGTCAGCGGTCCATCTGGCTCGAAGCGATCGTTCCGCGAACGCGTCTTGAGTGGGCATACCGGCAAAGACACGCGAAAGAGCCTACGAGCATTCGAGATGGATGGTGCCGGGAGAGGGGATCGAACCCCCACGGCCCGAAGGGGCCAACGGATTTTAAGTCCGCCGCGTCTGCCAATTTCGCCATCCCGGCGGGATCGCGCGTCGCGATGCAATTCTGGCACGACGCGAGACTGCGTGGTCGGCGTGCTTCGACCGTAGGCGTGTGATACTACGTCACAGACCCAACGGAATTTGATGCGTGGCCCGGAGGAGAACTGATGACGCGCATGAACGACTTCAACGCCCAGATCACTGAGGAGTTCCGCGCCAACGCGGGCAAGCTTGGCGGCCCCTTCGAGGGCGCGCCCGTGTTGCTGCCGCACAGCACTGGAGCCAAGAGCGGCGAAGAACGACTGCACCCGCTGATGTATCAGGCCGTGGGCGACGACTTCGCCATCTTCGCCTCGTACGCGGGCGGACCGAAGAACCCGGCCTGGTTCCACAATCTCGTCGCCAACGCGGCAGCCAGCGTCGAGGTGGGCGCCGACACGGTTCAGGTCACGGCTCGCGTCGCCTCTGCGGATGAGCGCGCGACGATCTGGACGACGCAGAAGGAGCGCTACCCGCAGTTCGCGGAGTACGAAGAGAAGACCGACCGCGAGATTCCCGTGGTGTTGCTGAAACGTCGCGGCTGAGTCTCTCCCGGCTGACCAATCTCGCTTGGCGCGCTCAGCGCGGCTTCACCGCCGTGATGTCGGCCGAGCGGATGCCGTCGCGGTGCTCCGCCTGAAGCTCCAGCGAGACATCGACGAAGCCTGCCGCCGCCAGCTTCGAGGCGAAGTCGTCGCGCTGCAACGCCCCCGTGACGCAGCCGGCCCAGTCGGCCAGCGACTGCGACTCTTCGGCCGAGAGCTCGCGCGTCAGCACGATGTCGCTGACCCGGAAGCGGCCGCCCGGCTTGAGCACGCGGAAGGCCTCCCCGAGCACGGCATCCTTGTCGGCGGAGAGGTTGATCACGCAGTTCGAGATGATCACGTCGACGCTGTCATCGTCGACCGGCAACGCTTCGATCTCGCCGCGGCGAAATTCGACGTTGGGCGCGCCCACCTTGCCCGCGTTCGTGCGTGCCAACTCCAGCATGGCCTCCGTCATGTCGACGCCGATCACGTAGCCCTCGGGGCCCACCGCCTTGGCGGCGATGAAACAGTCGATGCCGCCACCGGAGCCCAGGTCGAGCACGGTCTCGCCGGCGGATAGCTCGGCGATGGCGGTGGGATTGCCGCAGCCGAGTGAGGCGTCGGTCACGCTGGTCGGCAGCTCCGCCGTCTCGGTGTTCTCGTAGAAGGCCTTGATCGCGCCGATCTGCTCGGCGTCGGGCGCCTCGGGGGCGCAACAGGCGTCCTCGGCGAAGGCGTCGATCAGCGGGATCAGCCCCGCGCTGCCCTCGGCGTCGAGGTGCGACTGCGCGCGCTGTCCGTAGCGCTCCTGCACGGCGTGTTTGATCGTGGCGGCGTCGTGTTGCGTAGTCATCGTGGGTTCTCCTATGCCTTCGTTGCGGTCAGTTTGAGGGTGGCCGTCTCGCCGCCGCAGCAGGTGGGACAGCAACTCGGGTCGATTGCGATCTCGCCGTTCTGCTTTTGCTGAGCAGCGGCGACCACGCGACCCAGCGCGGGCAGATACTGCGACCAGACATTGGCTGCTACGGCCAGGGCCTCACGACCCCCCTCGGTGAGTTCACAGACGCGACGCCGGCGCCCGCTGTCGTACTCCTCATGGCACTCGATCAGTCCGGCCGATTCCAGGTCCCGGATCGCTGGGTAGATCATCGCGTCGGACGGTGAACACCAATCGCCGCAGAAGCCGGAGATGCGGCGGGCGATATCGTAGCCGTGTCGGGGCTGCTCGCTGAGCGCGGCCAGCATGAAGAGACGGCCGGACGATCGCAGCACCGACGTCTTCCAGTACTCCCTGTCGCGTAGATCCGCAGCCATGCGCCGCCTCCAATACCTAAGTACACGATGTATATCGGATCCCGAGGTACGGAGGCAAGTGCGGTCTGTCGTGCCGGCCACGGAGGTGGCTCGAAACGACGTGCCTTCCTCGCGGTAGAGAGCTAGTAGTCGGGCTCGGTCGGGATTTCCAGCGTGAGGTGGACGCCACGCCCCGGTCCGGATTCGATCGTGAGCATGCCGTTGACGAGGGCCGCACGTTCGCGCATGCCGGCCAGCCCCCAGTCCCTCATCGGGTGGGTCGGAAGGCATGCCGATGCCGTTGTCGTCCAAGCGCAGGCGGACGCAA
>CAUYZA010000267.1:0-4495 GCA_963577225.1 Dehalococcoidia bacterium
ACGTCCGCGTACTGCCTGCCGGTGCCTGGCTGCCCCACGAACCGCTCGACCGCGTCGACGTCTGCCTGACCGTCAACGTCACCTACTTCGTCGAAGAGATCGGCCTCTTCCTGGACGCCATGGAAAGCCACGCTCAGCGGCTCTGCATCGTCGTCTCTACGGAGCTCGGTACCGCCTTTCAGCCAACCGAACCGCTCTTCAGCGAGATCCACGGGGAGCCGTTCATCCGGCAGCCCGCGCGTCGAGAGCTACTGGCTGTCCTCGCCGCACGCCGCCGCCACGTCAGCATTCGTCCCGGTCCGGGGCTCTGGGTCCCGCAGCCCCGTGAAGTCGACGCCCCGCTCGGGTTCTGTCATGGCTGGTACCACGTCACGAAGGACACCGCCAAAGACCGTCATCTGCGGGAACTGCTGATCGAACAGTTCGGTACGTCCGACGGCCACGTCGTGCTTCCGCTCATGGTTGACCGCGACAGCTCTGTCATCAGCTGGGCGCCCCCACCCGCCTGACGCGCGCCAAGCGAGTGCGCGGCCATCGGGACCTGTACGAGAGGCTGTCGTCGTTGGGTGGAGCGGGGGACGAGAATTGAACTCGCGGCCACCTGCTTGGAAGGCAGGAGCTCTACCACTGAGCTACCCCCGCGTCAAAAACGTCTGATTTTATTGGGGTTTCCGGGCTGCTACCTGACCTGGGTAACGCGCCGAACGGTGTCCGCAGGTGCGGCCTAAGGTCATGCCGCCGCGACTATCAGGCTGCCCGTCACTCCGATAGTTCAGGCCGCCCGCCCGTTCGAGACCAGGCCGTCCCGTGAAGGAGATCCCCGCGATCCGTTTCGTCGATGGCGCACTGCGAAAAAGCATGCCGCCGACGCGCTCCCGCTCGTTCGGCCTTCGATGCTCCTCGCAAATGGCGTCGCCGCAGACGGGAGAGACGGTGACCGCGTCCCCATCGCATTGGACGCAATGCATCGCGGCCGCCTCCCTTCGTGAAGTGAGTGCCTACTGTGTCACGAACCACTGCCCTGTCAAGCAATATGATGCGGACCGTTCAGGCCACAACCTCGCGTTCGTCTAGTCCCTCCCTGACGCCGATCAGGCGACGACCGCGTGCCCTGATGGAGGCGCGGGGCACTCGTGAGGCGAGCTACGAGTGAACGCTCGCCGCCGCGCAGCGTCAGTTCGCCCGCGTCGAGGAGCGGGTAGTGCCGTGCGCCCACGCCTTCGTGAGGGCGAGCGGGTGGATGCGGTACGTCTTGGCTCCTCGTAAGGACCGAGGCGCAACCACACCGAGGTCGCCGTGCAAGGGCAACCACAGCGCGATCGCCGTGCACGCGCCGTCGCAGCCGACGACACGCTAGACGCTGGCCTGCCCGACCGGCAGCCTCGGGTGCCGCTTTCGCGCCGAGCGAGTTCGAGAAGGCAGCCTGGCCGAGCGGCGGACACGGGCGCAGCCGGTTGCGGTGCCGCGTGTATACTCGCCAGCGCGCGGCGGAGATGCCGCTCGTTGACCACAACCAGGTGGTCGAGGCACCGCGGCGGAGCGTCCCAATAATGCGGTCGGCGGCGGCCTTCGCAGTGGGACACGGATCGGTGTCAGGACCGTCGCGATGCCGATAGTGGCGCCCGTGCGACGAGGCCTGGGCTGCCGAACTAATCGTCGATCAGAAAACGCGAGCGGCCCCACGTGGCAGCTTCCCGATCTGGCGTCAGCCAGAATGAGACACCAGGAGGATCACGTGTCAGACAGTGCAGACCAATGTCCAGTCTCGGGCGCACTCACTACGATCGGGACCGCGTCGAACCACAACTGGTGGCCAGATCAGTTGAACCTGAGGATTCTTCACCAAAACTCCCCCCTGTCCGATCCGATGGGCGAGGAGTTCAACTACGCCGAGGAGTTCAAGACGCTCGACCTCGATGCCCTGCAAGAGGACATCGGGGCGTTGATGACGGCGTCGCACGACTGGTGGCCGGCCGATTACGGCCACTATGGGCCGTTCTTCATTCGGATGGCGTGGCACAGCGCAGGCACGTACCGCATCGGCGACGGCCGCGGCGGCGGAGCCTCCGGCACACAGCGCTTCGCGCCCCTCAACAGTTGGCCCGACAACGTGAACCTCGACAGGGCGCGCCGGTTGCTCTGGCCGATCAAGCAGAAGTACGGCCGGAAAATCTCGTGGGCCGACCTGATGATCCTCACGGGTAACTGTGCCCTGGAGTCGATGGGACTCGAGACGTTCGGGTTCGCCGGCGGGCGCGAGGACATCTGGGCGCCCGAAGAGGACATTTCTTGGGGGCCGGAGAACGAGTGGCTCGCAGACGAGCGCTACAGCGGCGACAGGGAACTCGAGGAGCCGCTCGGCGCGGTTCAGATGGGCCTGATCTACGTGAATCCGGAGGGGCCGAACGGAAACCCCGATCCGCTAGATGCAGCCAGGGACATTCGAGAGACGTTCCTCCGCATGGCGATGAATGACGAGGAGACGGTTGCCCTGATCGCCGGAGGACACACGTTCGGCAAAGCCCATGGTGCTGCTGATCCGCTCCAGCACCACGGTCCCGTTCCTGAGGATGCCGGCCTCGAAGAGCAAGGGCTCGGTTGGAGTAACACCTTCGGCACCGGCAAGGGCAGCGATACGATCGGTAGCGGCTTGGAGGGTGCCTGGACCACCGAGCCAGCGAAGTGGGACAACAACTACTTCGACAACCTGTTCAACTACGAGTGGGAGCTGGTGAAGAGTCCCGCCGGTGCAGCGCAGTGGACACCCACGGATGCATCTGCGGAGGGCACCGTGCCGGACGCTCATGATCCGTCCAAGAGGCACGCGCCGTTTATGCTCACGACGGACCTCTCACTCAAGATGGACCCGATTTATGCGCCGATCTCCAAGCGGTTCCACGAGAACCCGGATGAGCTCGCAGACGCTTTCGCCAAGGCCTGGTACAAGCTGACCCACCGAGACATGGGGCCGCATTCGCGGGGTCTTGGCTCGTTGGTTCCTGCGGAGCCGCAGCTGTGGCAGGACCCGGTCCCCGATGTCGATCACGAACTGATTGGGGAGCCGGACATCGCTGCCCTCAAGGATCAGATCTTCGCCTCGGGACTTTCCATTTCGCAGCTGGTCTCGACCGCCTGGGCGTCGGCGTCGACGTTCCGGGGCACCGACAAGCGCGGTGGGGCGAACGGCGCGCGCATTCGCCTCGCGCCGCAACAGGATTGGGAAGTCAACAACCCAGCCGAACTGAAGAATGTGCTGCAAGCCCTGGAGGCGATCCAAACGGACTTCAACAGCGCGCAGGCCGGCGGGAAGAAGGTCTCGCTGGCCGACGTGATCGTCCTGGGCGGGTGCGCAGCCGTCGAACAAGCTGCGAAGGCCGCCGGACACGACGTCCTGGTCCCCTTCTCGCCAGGGCGGACGGACGCGGTGCAGGAGCAAACCGACGTGGAGTCCTTTGCGGTGCTGGAACCGACCGCAGACGGGTTCCGCAATTATCTTGCAGACGGACACAGCGGACGGGTGGAAGAACTACTGGTGGATCGAGCGCACATGCTCACGCTGACCGCTCCCGAAATGACGGTGCTCGTCGGCGGGATGCGCGTCCTGAACGGAAACGTCGGCCAATCCGAGCTTGGCATCTTCACCGAGCGGCCCGAAACCTTGACCACTGATTTCTTCGTGAACCTGCTCGACATGAATACGGAGTGGCAGGCGTCCTCGGCATCCGAAAACGTCTTCGAGGGGCGCGATCGCGCGACGGGCGAGCTCAAGTGGACCGGCTCCGCGATTGACCTCGTCTTCGGTTCGAACTCTCAGCTGCGCGCCATCGCGGAAGTCTACGCGTGTGACGACTCGCAGCCGACATTTGCGTACGACTTCGTCGCCGCGTGGGAGAAGGTCATGAATCTTGATCGTTTCGAACTCGCCTGATCTTGCGCGCCACCCGTCGGCGCGAGGCGGCGTTCGCCACCGACCGCGCGAGACCGCCGTCGATCGCTAGTTTGGGCGCACGTCCTTCGGCGCTGGTTAGGCTGGCGGGCGGCTAGTGGGCGATGTGAAGCACGGGGTGCCTCCTCTCGGGGTGACGCTCGACGAGGCGGTGGATCAACAGCAGCTCACTGAACAAGTTTTGGGTCAAAAGACGCCGGGAAACGCTGCGTTTAGACGGGTCTGCATAGAAGGCAGGAGCTCTACCACTGAGCTACCCCCGCGCGGCGGCGCGGCGGTCGGGACGGGATTTCCCGGTTGGCTCCGCCACAGAACCTGGCGCGGGCCACGGCAGGCCCCAGCGGGGTCGTGGCCGTCGTCACCAATTTCCGGCCCCCCCCCCCCCCCCGACATTCGCCAAACGTCGGCCCAACTCTCCGCGTCCCACGCGACTTCCGCACATCGCTCCGTGGATGGCGCTGTCGGCGAGATCCATCGCTCAAGGCCACCTACCCTGCACGGTGTTGACGTAGGGGTCGTGAATGCCGCCGTCGCACCTTTTGCTCGCGC
>CAUYZA010000268.1:0-4479 GCA_963577225.1 Dehalococcoidia bacterium
TGAGACGCGATACACTTCGACGCGTTGGCGGCTGGGCGCGCTGCCGCGCACGGTCGCGGCACGTCCGTCGTGCTCGTAAAAGTCGATCAGCGGCGTGTTGAGCACGTTATTCGGCCCAGCATCGTCGTCGCCGGGGTCGTTCGGGGTGGGTCCGTCCGCCCCAAGGTCGATCGGCTGTCCTGCTGCGTCCAGGAACGCGTTGCGGGTCAGGCGATTGCGGATGGCGTCCGCCCCGATGACCTGGATCCCGGCCTCGCGGTTGGCGGCGAAGATGTTCTCCTGGATGCGGTTGTCGCTGGCCCCATCCAGCAGGATGACTCCCACCGCGTTACCGAGCGGCTGGTCGAGCGGTCCGAGACCAATGCGATTGCCTGAGACATCGGCCCCAGTCGTGCCGCTGAGGGCGACTGCTGCACCGTCGCTCGCCACGATGGTGTTGCCCTCGCCGTCTCCCCGCCCGCCGATCTGGATCCCCGTCGCTGCGCCAACACTGATCCCGCTGACGTTGCCCAGCGGCTCGGCGCCGATCAGAGTCAGGCCGATGATGTTGCCTTGAATCGTGATGTTGGCCGTAGCCTCCCCTTCGATCACGATGGCGTTGCCGTTGCCGGTGATCTGGTTCGCGTCGGCCGCCGCGGGGCCGCCGATGATCACGTCGCGCCCGCCCGCCACGATCGAGATACCGTCCTCCGTGTTGGCCAGTGCTTGCCGGCCGGAGAGATCCAGCCCGATGCGGTTGCCCCGGATCGTGATGTTTCGCGCGCTGGTCTCGATCGCGATCCCCACACGATTGCCGGCGATGACGTTGGCGGCCGAAGCAAGCGGCGCACCGATCGCGACGTTGCCCGCGCCGTCGTTGATGAAGATGCCGACATCGTTGGGCACGGCGCGCGAGCCGGTCAGATCGAGGCCGATCAGGTTGGCCTCGATCTGAATCTGGAGAAAGTTCGTGTCACGCAGCTCGATCCCGGCCACGCGGTTTCCGCTGATCACGTTGCGCTGTGCGATGCCGCGCGCGCCGATCGTGGCATGACCGCCATCGACGATCAGGATCCCATCGTCGTTGGGCAGGGCGGCGCCGTCGATGTCGAGCCCAATGCGGTTGTTAATGATGCGCTGGCCGATCGTGCCGTGGCCAGCCACGAGGACGCCATGGCCGGTGCGTCCATCGTGGCTGTTGCCGGCCAGCAGGTTGCCGCAGCCGGCACAGTGATCACCAATGCGGGCGTCGTCCGCCCCGCCGAGCACGGCGAGTCCGGAGAGCGCGTTGGGCGCGGGGCTGCGCCCGTCGGGAGCAACGCCGGACCAGAGACCCAGAAAACGGGTGCGGTCGGCCTCTTCGCCGATCGCGGCGAAGCCGTAGCGCTCGAAATTGCCGGCCGCGAGCGCCCGCAGCTCGACGTCGGCCGCGATGACGACAAGGCCGCTGGCCTTGGGCGCCGCGGAGCCTTCGAGGTAGACGATGGGGCGGTCCACATAGCCGGGCTGCGTGGTCCCGTCGACGATCGCACCGGGGGTCTCGATCAACGGGAGAGGCAGGCGCACGCGTATCAGCGCCACACCGTCGGAGCCGCGTGGCAGATCAAACGTGATGCGCTGGGGTATGCCCTCGTCCGCGAGGCGTTGCAGCGCGTCGCGCAGGGTGCAGCTGGCGTCGCACGTGCCGTCGCCCGGGTCGGCGGCGGAGTTGACGAGTAGCTGCGGGAGCTCCTCCAGTTCCTGGGCATCGCCCAAGGAGGGCAGGAGCAGGAACGTGAGCAGGGCCAGTGCCGCGCTCCCGACGAGCAGTCGAAGGCGAGGCACACGGGTCTTAGTGGTCGTCTTGGCGATCCGGATGACGATCCTGCTGCCCCCGCCTCTTTCAAAGTGTACGAAGCGAGCGGTCAGGAAGCCACAGCCGGCGACCGTCGGGCCGCCCGGGGCCGGCCGCTGGCTATCGGCCGATCAGCTCCGCGCCGCGCAGCTGCGTCGGCTGCGAGACGAAGACGTAGAAGAGCGATCCGTCGCTCAGCTGGACTCCGCCTCCGATGCCGACGGTGGGGAAGTATCCGGTCCAACCCTGCTGGGCGTCGAAGTACCAGACCGTGACGATGAGTGGCTCGATCGGGGCGACAGCCTCCGCAACCGTAGCGCCGGGGCTAGCCCAGCGGACCACGTTGATACCGGCCTCGAGAAGAGCACCATCAAGCGTGGGCGCCTCGGGCAGCGGCAGGGTGTTGACGAGAGCCGCCGCGAGCGCCGTCTCCAACTCCTCGCCCACGACTCCCTGGGGAACCACGCGCGCGACGATCTGGACCGATTGGAGGGTTGGCTGGTCGAGGTTGACGAGTGTCAGGGCGCGCCCGTCGCCGACGGGTGACGCCGGCGGATCGAAGACCAAGCTGGCCAGATCCAACTCGAGTCCGATGGCGCTCCAGTGGACGTCGAAGCCACCGGGGATGGGGATGCTATCGAGGTCGAACACCTGCGCAGCGATCGTGTAGGAGCCCATGCCGCGCGAGGTAACAGTGAGCACCAGTTGGCTGGGCGGTCCGACGAGGACGAGCGTGGCCGAATCGTTCAGGTTGCCAGCGGAGACACTGATCGTGATCTCTCCGGGCTCCACCGCGGCGTCGCTGACGACGTGACCGGTGGCGCGGCCGGTGTCGTCGGTGAAGCCGGATTCGCCGAGGCCGCTGTGCGAGATGGAGGCATCACCGCGGTCGGTGGCGAAGGCGACGAAGACGTCCGGCACGGGGCGGCCGCCTTCGTCGAGCAGGACGGCGACGAGCGTACCGGGCGGCGCGATGCCGGCGTTGAGGATGTCGCGAATGGCGATCAAGTCCAGCGAAACGGGGGGACCGTGGAGCATGATCTGGAGGCTGGCCGAGACGTCGCCGGCACCGGCGCGCAGAAGCGCAAGGCCCGGAGCGGCACGCAGCGAGGCGCTGGCCCGGCCGTTGCGGTCAGTGACGAGCTCGATGAGGAACGACGGCGTGGCCGTGGCGCTGGAAACGATCCCGTCGTCGGTCCTGAGCTGCACGATCGTGTCGGGCACGGTAATGCCGCCGGCGTCACGCAACTGCAGGGTGATCAGGACGGGAAGCGCGGCGTCGTGGACCGCGTTGGTCTCGGGCGCCTCGAATTCGATGGAGACAGGGGCACCAGCCATCAGCACAGCGGTCGAGCGCGTACTCTCGCCGATGCGCGCGGTGATGATGGCAGTTCCGGAGCGTCCGTCGCCAAAGAGTTCCGCCGAGACGGTGGCATCTCCCGCGCTGGCCTGCAGGGTGAGCACGATGCGCGAGGGACCACTGGCGCTGCCGAAGCTGCCGAGCGTGGCGATGAGGCTGACTTCGGTTTCGCCAGCCGTCGGGCCCCCAACGATGACCGCCAGGGTTGTTTGGCCGCTTGCGGCCAGAATCTTGGTGTCAGAGGCGCGCACGGACCGGACGACCATGCCGTCGATCGTGTTGGCGGCAGCGAATTGGCCGAAGGGACCGATCAGCGCGAGCAGGCCCACGACAAGCCCCAGCCACAAGCCAAGTCGGATCCGGCCCTCCCTCGGAGGGCTCGCGCGTTGAATGCACCGCGCCACGCGTAGCTGAAAGCGTTCCTGCCACATAACTAAGCGCATTGTATGGGGCTTTCCCATCCGGAAGTCCCCGTTCGATGTGAAACGTTCGCGGGTCCGCCGTGGTCCCAGATGGCCCCGGAAACCGCAAAGAAGTGGGCACTCTAGCCCGACCACACGAAAGGGCGGAGTCCGTACGGACTCCGCCCTTCGTGTTCGGTCACGCCTCCGGCAGCGCCGGAGGGGGATCGATCGCTAGCTCAGCGAGCGCCGGGTCGCAGCCACGCCACCAAGGGCGAGCACCACGGTCAGCGCAAGCACCAGCGGCAGGACCGGGAGGCCACTGCTACCGTCCGCCAAACCACCAAGCCCAGTGTTGGGCAGGGCGGCGGGCGCTTCAACTTCCTCTTCAGCAGCCTCTTCTTCGACTACTTCTTCGGCTACTTCTTCGACTACTTCTTCGACTACTTCTTCGACTACTTCTTCTTCAACGACCGGAGAAGTCGCCGCGAGCGTGACCGCGCTCAGCGATCCACTCACGACGTCGTGAGAGCCGTCCACCGCGATGCCGCCCACCGTAAAGGTGACGGACGCGGCGTCCGCCGGGTCGACCTGTACCAGCCAGACCCCGTCAGCGACGGTGCCCTCGGCCACGTTGACACCAGCCTCATCCAAGGCGATGACCACGGCGCCGTCGGCCGCGGCCACGCCATCAAGCGTGGCGCCGGTTCCATCCCCCGCGCTGCCATAGAACTGGTGCGGGGGGGATGGCGGCGCCTGCGCGAATGTGGCCGTCGCGAGGGAGAGCGCCAAGACGGCGGCTCCCAGGACGGCCAGCATCCGCGTAAACCTTTTCACGCGTGCCATAGATCAGATTCCTTTCCTCGGCAGCAGGGGTGGGCGGCGCCGAAGCGCCGCCCACTCTA
>CAUYZA010000269.1:0-4470 GCA_963577225.1 Dehalococcoidia bacterium
CGGGTGTGCCAAGTGCTGCAAGACCTGATGGGCGTACGCCGCGTCGAAGCCGTCATCGACGAAGGGCAGCCCGTAAACGCTGGCCTCGGCCAATTCGATGTTCTCGACGGCCTGCTCCTGGATCAACGCCTGTGCCGAGCGCAGCACATCGCTCACGACTTCGATCCCGACGACGGAGCCCTGCGGCAGATGCCGGCCCAAGCCGGCCGTGATGCTGCCCGGCCCGCAACCGACGTCGAGCAGGCGCATGTCCGGCTCAAGCTGAGGCAGCAGGAAAGCCGCGGCCTCCTCCGCCGTGCGACGCTGGTGCTGCTGCACCACCGACGAGTCGTGCCCGTGGATGTATGGATCGGCTCCAGTCGCGGGGGTCTCCGGGTCACTCATAGGCTCCGGGTTACTCATAGGAAAAGCCTACCGATGACCCCCGTTGGGATCAGCTTCCTGCGCCGCGATACCATGCCCAACGGAGGCCCTGAATGACCGGCGACCTGCCCCGCCGCGCGATCTGGCTCAACGCCGATGGGCGAACGCTCAGCGTGATCGACCAAACCCGCCTCCCGCACGACCTCGTGATCAGCCGGCTGGACAGCCTCGACGGCGCAGCCGACGCGATCCGCACGATGGTCGTGCGCGGCGCCCCGTTGATCGGCGCCACCGCCGCCTACGGCGTCTGTTTCGCGCTCGCCGCCGATGCCTCGGACGCCAGCCTCGACGTCGCTCTGGCGCAATTGGCCGCCACCCGACCAACGGCGATCAACCTGGAACACGCACTCGCGCGACTCGACGCCGCCCTGCGACCTGTGCCGCCTGCCGAGCGAGTCGACGCGGCCTACGCCGCAGCCACCGCCATCTGCGACGAGGACGAGGCGATCAACGCGGCGATCGGGAGACACGGTCTCGAGCTGCTCAAGATCCTGCCTCGCGAAGAGGGGCGGCCGATCCAGGTCATGACGCACTGCAACGCGGGCTGGCTGGCCACCGTCGAGTGGGGCACGGCCCTAGCACCCGTCTACATGGCGCACGACGCCGGATTGCCGGTCCATGTCTGGGTCTCGGAGACCCGCCCCCGCAATCAGGGCGCCGCCCTCACAACATGGGAGCTCGCCGCTGCTGGGGTTCCGCACACGCTGATCGCCGACAATGCCGCCGGCCACCTACTGCAGCGCGGCGCGGTCGATCTCGTCATTACCGGCACGGACCGGACGCTGCGCAGCGGCGATGTCTGCAACAAGGTCGGCACCTATCTCAAGGCGTTGGCGGCATGGGACTGCGACGTGCCCTTCTATGTCGCCGTACCTTCGCCTTCGATCGATTGGCAGCTCAACGATGCGGCGTCGATCCCGATCGAGGAGCGCTCCACCGACGAGCTGACCCAGCTTGCGGGCCTCACGCTCGTCCCAGACGGCACCCCGGCCGCTAACTACGCCTTCGACGTCACCCCCGCCCGCCTGGTCAGCGGCCTGATCACCGAACGCGGGATCTGCGACGCCTCCCCGCAGGGGCTGCAGCGCCTCTTCCCTGAGCACTTCGAGGGGCGTGGTGATGCCTGACGCGCCCTCGCCCAGTCGCGACGAAAGTGAGACGCGCGAGCTCGTCGTCGCGACGGCCCGCGCGCTCAGCGAGTCTGGGCTCAGCGCTGGCACCAGCGGCAACGTCAGCCAGCGCTGTCAAGACGGCTTCCTGATCACCCCATCGGCGCTGCCCTACGACGAGATCCGGCCGGACGACGTGGTCTTCGTCGACGCCGGCGGCGGCCCTAACGGCGCGCGCCGTCCGTCGAGCGAGTGGCGCTTCCATCACGACATCTACGCCGCTCGCCCCGAAGTTGGCGGAGTCGTACACGCGCACCCGCCCTTCGCGACGACGCTGGCCGTCCACGAGCGGGACATTCCAGCTTTCCACTACGGCGTAGCGGCGGCCGGCGGCGACGACATCCGCTGTGCGCCGTACGCGATTTTCGGCAGCCAGGAGCTCTCCGACGCCGTGCTCAAGGCGCTGCGCGATCGGCGCGCGTGCCTCATGGCCCACCACGGCATCGTCGCCTTGGGCGCGGATTTGACCGCGTCGCTGCGCCTGGCGGTCGAAGTCGAGGCGCTGTCGCAGCAGTACTGGCAGGCGCTCGCGCTCGGTCCGCCCCCGCTACTGACGAGCGTGCAGATGGCGGAAGTGATCGCCAAGTTCGCCGACTACCGGCCCGACTGATCCGCCTGACTCGGCATCCACTCGACGGACTGATCCGTCATGCCGACGGCGGCGGCGTTTAGGCCGTCATCCCGCCATCGACGATGAACTCCGCCCCGCTGCAGTACGAGCTCTCGTCCGAAGCGAGGAACAGCGCCAGCTTGGCGACCTCCTCCGCCTCGGCGATGCGCCCGAGCGGTATGCGCTGCGTCATGCGGTCGAGAGCGCCGGAGTCGACACCCGGCACCTGATGCAGCATCGCCGTCTCGATCAGACCCGGATGGATCGAGTTGACCCGGATCCCGTGCTGGCCCAACTCCCGCGCAGCGACCTTGGTCATTCCGCGCACGGCCCACTTACTCGCGCCGTACGCGATCGAGCCCTGGCCTCCGCGCATCCCCGCGATCGAGGAAATATTGACGATCGCGCCGCCGCCGGCATCGATGATCGCAGGCGCGACGTGCTTCATGCCCAGGAAAACGCCCACCTGGTTCACCTCGATAATGCGCCGGTAGTCTTCCAGCGCCATCTCGGTCACCAGACCGTTCTGGTAGATTCCGGCGTTGTTGACCAGGATGTCGACTTTGCCGTGTTGCTCGACGGCCTCTTTGACGACGCCCTGCCAGGCTTCCTCGCTGGTCACGTCGTGGTGCAGGAACATGCCGCCGATCTCCGACGCCGTCTGCTCGCCGTCGGCGTCGAGCACGTCGGTCAGGACGACCGCGGCCCCCTCCGACGCGAACAGGCGCCCCTCCTCCGCGCCCTGACCGCGCGCGCCACCAGAGATAATCGCCACCTTGCCGTCGAGCCTGCCCATGACGTTGTCCTCCCGCATTTGTGCAAATGGATGGCCGCTGGAACGGCCGGCCCGAAGCCTAGTCGCATCGACGCCGCTTGTGCGGCGCGGGGCGGTGAGGGCGGCGCGGACCGCCAAGCTCTACTCTCTCGACGCCGAAGCAGCAGAGGAGCAAGCAATGGCGGACGTACGCGCGGTCGTCCTGACCGGCCCCCGACAGCTCGAAATGCAAACCTTCGCCCGCCCCAGCGTGGGGCCGGAGTCCGCCCTGCTGCGGCTGGCCGCCTGCGGCATCTGCGGCTCGGACTACGAGCAGTACGAGGGCGAGTTCGCCGCCCGCTACCCAACCATCCCCGGCCACGAACCGGTCGGCTTCATCGACGTGATCGGCGACGAGGCCGCCCGCCGCTGGGGTATCGCCGTCGGTGACCTCGTCGCCGTCGAACCGGGCTTCAACTGCGGACGCTGCAAAACCTGCCTCGAAGGCGGGCGCTGCAGCGTCGCACCGGCCAGCTACGGCTACACCTCCACGCAGATCGAGCCCAGCCTGTGGGGCGGCTACGCGGAATACCTCTACCTCGCGCCGGGCACGATCGTGCACAAGTTCCCCGCAGACACACCGCCCAGCCTGGCCGCGCTCTACAACCCGATCGGCGCGGGCTTCGACTGGGCGCAGGCCGCGCCCAACCTCAGCGTGGGCCAGTCGATCGCGATTTTGGGGCCGGGCCAGCGCGGCCTCGCGGCCGTAATCGCCGCCAAGGAGGCGGGCGCCTCGCGCATCATCGTGACCGGCCTGGCGCGCGACGAGCACAAGTTGGCTCTGGCGCGCGAATTCGGCGCCGACATCACCGTCAACGTCGAAGCGGAGGACACTGTCGCGGCCGTCAAGGCCGCCACCGACGGCCACGGCGTCGACGTCGTGCTCGACGTGACCGCTTACGCGACCGACCCCGTCGTCGACGCGATGGAGATCGCGCGGCGCGGAGGCACCGTCGTCCTGGCCGGGCTGAAGGGGTCTCACCACGTGCCGGACTTCGCCTCCGACCGCATCGTCATGCGCAAGCTCACGGTCAAAGGCGTGTTCGGCGTCGAACATGAATCGTTCCGCAAAGCCGTTGCCGTGATCGAGTCAGGTCGCTACCCGCTCGACAAGATGCTGACCCACAGCTTCCCGCTCGACCAAGCCGAAGAGGCGGTCCTCGCGCTGGCCGGTGGCGAGGCAATCAGCGTGACGCTGCAGCCATGACAAGCGAGCGCTCCGCCAGCGTGGCGAACGAGGCACCGATCGAGACCGAAGCGGACGTCGTCATCGTGGGGGGCGGCATCATCGGCGCCGCCAGCGCCTTTTTCCTCGCCCGCGAGGGACTCAAGACGGTCCTCGTCGACAAGGGCGCGATCGGCTACGAGCAGTCGACGCGCAACTGGGGCTGGGTCCACCAGCAGGTGCGCTATCCCCATCTGATCCCGCTGGCGATGCGCTCCGTCGAACTCTG
>CAUYZA010000270.1:0-4457 GCA_963577225.1 Dehalococcoidia bacterium
GGGTAGGGTCGCTGGGTGAGGGTGTGGCGGCTGGGGTTCGAGGGTGATTCGGAGAGTTGGAGTCGGGCCGTCTCGCGGCGGCCTCGTTCGCCCACCTGCCCTTGAGAGGAGAAAGGCCCTTGGAGGGCCATCCCCTTCAATCCCCACGAGAGGGCTCCGCCCGTTGCGGAGGGCAGTTGTTGTGGGGTCGCTCGTGGAAAGCCCGCTCCCGGGCTTCGCGCGCCGGGGGGAAGGGCGGCGGAGGGAGGCGAGCCGCGGGGCAGAGACGGCTAGCCGCTCTTGGGCTTGCCGTTGCCCTTGCCCTTGCCGTTTCCTTTGGCGCGGGAGAAGCGGTCGCCGAGGAGCTGGCGGCCGGCGTCGAGGGCGTGGACGGCGAGTTCGCTGACGCCGTTTAAAGTTTGGCTGGCGTCGGCGCGATCGCGCAGGGAGGCGAGGCGGCGCTTGCCGAGGGAGCGGAAGCGCTTCTCGCGGCGGCGGCGGCGAGCCGAGCCCTTGCCTTTCATGGCCTGCGAGAGGGCACGCCGGATCTCCTGATGAAGGAGGTCGATGGCGGCGTCGGGATCATTCTGCGCGCCGCCCGGGGGCTCGGGCACGATGGTGTCGATGGCGTTGAGCTTCTTGAGGTCGGCGGCGCGGACGCCGAGGTCTTCGGCGACTTCCGGGGCACGGGTCCGGTCGCGGTAGAGGATGGCCGCCGCGCCCTCAGGGCTGGTGACAGTGTAGCTGGCGTTTTCTTGCATGATGATGTGGTCGGCGCCGGAGAGGGCGAGCGCGCCGCCAGAGCCGCCTTCGCCGATCACGACGGCGACGCTGGGGGTGGTCATGGCGGCCATGGTGGTTAAACAGTTGGAGATGGATCCGGCCAGGCCGGCAGCTTCGTCGACGAGGGCGTCGTGGGCGCCGGGCGTGTCGATGAGGGTGACGAGTGGGAGTTGGAGGCGTTCGGCAATCTGCATGGCGCGCTGAGCCTTGCGGTAGCCGGCCGGGGTCATGCGTCCATCGGCGAAGCCGCGGTTCTGGGCAACGATGACGATGTTGGTGACGCCGATGCGGGCGAATCCGGCCAGCAGGGCTTGGTCGTCGTCGCCGTTGCGGTCGCCGCGGATCTCGACGTAGTCGCTCAGCGCGCGCGCGATGAAGTCGACGGCGCGAGGGCGCTGGGGGTGGCGCGAGAGTTCGATCGCATCCCAGCCGCTCCCGGTCTCGGCCAGGGTGGGTGCGGGTGGCAAGGAGTCGGGGTCGGGGGCGCGGGCGGGTGCGAGTAGTTCGACGGCGCGGATGAGGAAGGGGCGGATCTGGTCGGCGGGGAGGACGCAGTCGACGAGGCCGGCTTCATGAAGGTCGCCGGCGTGCAGGGCACCGCGGCCGTTGGGGTCGGCCAGGGCGCGCACGCGCGGTCCGGCGAAGCCGATCAGGGCGTCGCGTTCGGCGATGATGAGGTCGGCCTGGGTGGCGTAGGAGGCGTAGACGCCGCCCGTGGTGGGACTGGCGAGGACGGTGATCATGGGGATGCCGGCCTCGTGCAGGCGCTGGGCGGCGCCGGCAGTCTTGGTCATTTGCACGAGCGCGACGATGCCCTCCTGCATGCGTGCGCCGCCGGAACAGGTGACGGCGACGAAGGGGGTCTTGGTGCGACGCGCTTCGTCCATGGCTTCGACGACGCGCTCGCCGACGGCGAAGCCCATCGATCCGCCGATGAAGCGGAAGTCGGAGACGGCGGCGATTACCTTCTGGCCGCCGAGCCAGGCGAGGCCGGTTTCGACGGCTTCGCGGTGGCCGGTCTTGGTGCGTGCCTCGTCGACGCGGGAGCGGTAGTCGCGCGAGTCGGAGAAGCGCAGGGGGTCCGGGGTGCGGACCTGGTCGAAGCTATCGATGAAGGACTGGGGGTCGAAGAGGAGCTGGATCCACTCTTCGGCGCCTTTGGGGTCGGGCGGGGGGGGATTGGACGCCGGAGCGCCCGCCTTTTCGGGGTGGAGAGGTTGGGGAGCGTCGGGTGGGGAGGTCACCGGGCGTGGCTCCGATCGCTGTCGCGGGCCCGCGGAGGCAGGTCGCTTTGATCACGACATCAAGATTATCGGCTGCGAGAGCTGCGTCGCGTCGGGGAAGGCCCGGATCTGGGGGCCGGTGTAGTGCGTTGCGCAGACAATCGAAGGGCTGAGAGGCGTGCGCCAGATGAGGTTAAGGCCTGGCGGGGCTAGTAGGGGGTGGTGGGTTCGAGGAGGATGCGGGGGTTTTCGAGCAGCATCTGGTCGATCTGGTCCTGGGATACACCGAGCTCGAGCAGGGCGGGGACGACGTCCAGGCTGACGTGGTTCATGCGCCAGTTGCCGCCGATCGAGGCGACGGCGTTGTAGAAGTCGGGCAGCCAGTCCAGCAGGCAGCAGCGGTCGTGGGAGAGGACGAGGCGGTCGGCGTAGCCGTCCTTGCAAAGTTGCGCGACGGTGGCGACGCGCTTTTCGAAGGAGAGCAGCATGTCGCCGCCAAAGCGGTCCATGCCGAGGAAGCTGCCGTTGTCGGCGAGGCTCTTGAGGAAAGCGACGTCGTCGGTGTCGCCGACGTGGCCGATGACGACGTTGCCCTGCATATCGACGCCTTCGTCGAGGAAGATACGCTGCTGCTCGGCGCCCATGGTGGGCGGGTTGTTGTGCGTGATGATGGGGATGCCGGTGCGGCGGTGGGTGCGGGCGACAGCGCGCAAGGCCTTTTCGTTTACTTCGGTGACGCCCTCTTCGTCGGTGGCGGCTTTGATCGCGCCGGGCTTGATTCCGCTGTCGGCGATGCCCTGCTCGATCTCGCGGACGAAGGCGTCGGCCAGGTCATCGACTTCGCGGGACCACCAGTAGCGGGGCACGATCCAGTAGATGCCAGTGACGCAGACGATCTGTATCCCGGACTCCCGCGCGACTTCGGCCATTAGTTCGACGTCGCGGCCGAGGTCGGCGGGGGCCGGGTCGACGATGGTGCGGATGCCAGCGTCGTAGGCGAGCTTGAGTTGCTCTAGGGCGGCGGCTTTGTGGGCGGCGCGGTCGTAGGACTCGGGCCACGCTTCGGCGATGCCGGGGCTGCGCACGCCGATGTGCTCGTGGGGCAGAGTGGGGCCGAGCGACCCGGCGTCGATGGGGCCGAGGACGGTGTTGACGGGCATGGGTGGCCTTTGCTTGTAGTTGGCGCTTGCGGTTGGGTGGGAGCAAGTCTAGGGGCGCAGCGCTAGTTGCTGCTCTCGAGCGGGAGGGGGATGGCGCAGCGGGTGGCGTCGATCGGGATGGTGCTGAGGCACTCGGGGCACTTGGTGCTGGTGGGGTCGCGCTCGACGAGGCGGTTGACGGGCCGCACGATGATGAAGAAGACGGCGGCGGCGGCGAGCAAGAAGCTGAGCATGGCGTTGATGAACTCGCCGTAGCGGAAGACGCTGTCGTTGAGGGTGAAGGTGAGGGCGGCGAAGTCGGGTTCGCCGAAGATGGCGGCGATCAGCGGCGAGGCGAGCGCTTCGACGAGGGCGAAGATGACGTCCTTGACGGCGGCGCCGACGACAAAGGCGACAGCGAGGGCAATGATGTTGCCGCGCAGGATGAAGGTTTCGAACTCGCCGGCCAGGCTGTGCAGACGTTCGCGCATGGGACTGCTCCTTGGGTGCGCGTGGATAGCGCGGAGTCTGCCACAGGTGGTTGGGGTGATGCAGCGGTGAGGCGGATGGTGGGGCCCGAGGAAGCTAGGTGGCGCCCTCTTCGGTGGCGCGATCGAGGTTGGCGAGGCTGATGAGTTCTTCGTGGAACTCAAACCAGGCGGTGTGGTAGCTGTCTTTGAGGGGCGAGGCGATCATGGTGTCGTCGCCGCTTTGGATGGCGTTTAAGGCGGTTTCGAAGTGGGCGGCGAAGGCGGCGAGGCGGGGGGCCTGGGCGGCGACTTCTGCGATGAGGGGGATGAGTCCGGCGTGGATGGTGGTGATGCTATTGAGCAGGATGGGTCGGGCGGTCTCAGGGTCGGCAGCGGTTTGCCAGCCGCTGATGGTGTCTTTGAAGACGCTGTTGAGTTCGTCGAAGCGGCGATAGAGGGCGAGTACCACGGCGGGGTCGGCGCCGGCGCGTTCTTGGGCCAATTGTTCGAGCAGCCAAGCCCGGCCTTCCGGGGTGACCATGATGCCGCGGCCGGTGTCGTTGAAGAGGGTGGGGTTGGCTTCGATCAGGGCGTCGAGGGCGTCGGGGGCAGCGTCGAGGGCGTGGGAGGCGCGGTCGACGGGGCAGAGGCCTTTGAGCTGCACGATACGGACGAATTCGAGCAGGCTGACGTCCGTGCTGGAGGCGTGGGGGTGGTGATCGTCGAGGGATTGGCCGGGTTCGAGGCCCAACTCGGCAGCCCACTCGCGGATCAGGCGCGCCTCGGGCACGTCGTCGGAGGTGGCTTCGTGTTGGTCGCCGAGGTAGATGACGCCGCTGCCGCCGTCGACGGTAACGATCTCG
>CAUYZA010000271.1:0-4424 GCA_963577225.1 Dehalococcoidia bacterium
TCGTCGGAGTGGCCGGACGGCAGCGGAGGAGCAGCGATGCCAGCGCTTGACGGCATGCGAATTCTAGACATGACGCAATACGAAGCGGGCACGTCCTGCACACAGGCGCTGGCCTGGTTCGGCGCCGATGTCGTTAAGCTGGAGCGACCCGGCGTGGGCGACCCGGGTCGCGGCGTGGCCAACGGCGCGACGGACTCCGCCTATTTCATCAACTGGAACAGCAACAAGCGCAGCGTGACCCTCGACTTGCAGCGCCCAGAGGGCCGCGGGGTCTTGCTCAAGATGCTGCCGCACTATGACGTCTTCGTGGAGAACTACGGACCGGGCGTGATCGAGAAGCTGGGCTTGGAATACGAGGATCTCAAGGCCGTGCACCCGGGGATCATCTACGCGCGGCTGAAAGGCTTCGGAACGACGGGGCCGTACTCTTCCTACAAGTCGTACGACAGCGTGGCGCAGGCGGCGGCGGGGGCGTTCTCAGTGACCGGCGAGCCGGACGGCCCGCCGATGCGTCCGGGTCCGACGGTGGGCGACTCCGGCACGGGCGTGCAGTTGGGGATGGGCATCCTGGCGGCCTATGTTCAGAAGCAGCGCACGGGCCAGGGGCAACTGATCGAGATCTCGATGCAGGAGGCGATGACGTATTTCATGCGCACCGCTATCGCCGTGGCGGCCGACTGGGGTCGCGAGGCCGTACCACGCTCGGGCAACGGGCTAGGCGCGCCCACCAACCTGTATCCCTGCGCGCCGGGCGGGCCCAACGACTACGCCTTCATGATGGTCGTCACGACACGCCAGTGGGACACGCTCTGCGCGGCGATCGACCGGCTCGATCTGCTCGTCGACGAGCGCTTCGAGACCGGGGAGTCGCGCCGCGAGAGCGGTGCACTACTGCACGAGGAGATCTCGAAGTGGACGCGACAACGCACGAAGAGCGAGGTCATGGCCGAACTCGGCGCGGCCGGTGTGCCCTGCTCCGCCAACCTCGACACGCACGACCTGTTCACGGACCCGCATCTCAACGAGCGCGGGTTCGTCCACGACCTGGAGCATGAGGTCCATGGGCCGATCCAGCTGCTGGGCTGGGCGCCCCGCCTCTCTGCCAGCGACGTGCCGATGAAGATCGCGCCGCGCCTGGGCGAGCACACAGACGAGGTTCTGCGCGCCGACCTCGAACTCGACGACGGCGAATTGGCGTCGCTGCGCGACTCGGGCGTCCTTGGCTGACCGGCTAACGAGCCTCGCGCCGCTTCTGCCTGACGGTCGGATCTGTGCCCTGATCCTCGGCTCGTTCCCCAGCCAAGATTCGCTACGCAAGCAGGAGTACTACGGCCACGCGCAGAACTGGTTCTGGCGCGTGGCCGAAGCGTGCGGCCTGATCGACGACGCTGCCGCGCCCTATCTCGAACGCGTGCACCAGCTCACGGGACACCACGTCGCGGTCTGAGACCTCTACGCGTCGGTCGAGCGGGAGGGCTCCGGCGACGACCGCATCCGCCACGCCGTGCCGAACGACGTCGACGGGCTGTGGCGGGAGCGTGGCCCGTTCCCGATTCTGCTCAACGGGCGTCGTGACCGCGAGTGGCGGCGGCACTTCGCCGGAATCCCGGCGCAGGCGTTCGCGCTGCCATCGACCAGCCCGCGACCGCTGCACTGGAACACGCCGAAGTCGCGCACGGCCGCGATCGAGGGGTGGCGGAGCGCTCTCGCGGCGACGCTGGGGCGCTAGTCGAGGTTGTTCTGGTTCAGGCGGCGCATGAGTGCGGTGAGCAGGGCGATGTGCGGCGTATCGACGCCGAGCGCCTGCGCGCGCCGCAGCGGCTCGCCGAACATCTCCTCGACCTCCATGGAGCGGCCCTCGACGAAGTCGATCATCGTGCTGGGACGGTAGACGCCCATCGCGTCGGTCAGGGCGAACATGCGCGTGATCATCGCCTCGCCGTCGATGCGGGACGCCTCGCCGTGGGCGGCGAGGTCGGCGTTGCCGGCGGCGGCGACCTCTTCCATCGTGCGACGGGCGGCCGCCCGCAGCCGGTCATCGCCGACGACGAGGTCCGTGGTGATCCCGCCACCGGCCACGCAGAGGCCGTTGAAGGGGATGTTCCAACCCAGCTTTTCCCAGCGCATGCGCAGCAACGAGTCCGTTCCCGTGAAGTCGACGGTGGCGCCGGCCCAGAGTTCGAGCCCGGCGGCCACTTCGTCTGGGTCGTTGCCAAGATGGCCCAGCGTGACGGCGCCGTAGCGCAGGTGATGCACGCAGCCGGGCTCGCCGCGGTTGATGCAGGTGAAAGCGAGGCCACCGAAAATGCGCTCAGCGCCGAACCATTCGGCGAAGCGCTCCTCCACGCCGAGCCCGTTCATCAGGCAGAGGATGCGGGTCTGCGGCCCCACGCAAGGGCCAACCAATTCGACCACGTCCTCCATGGAGGTGGTCTTGAGCGCGCAGATGACCCAGTCGGCGAGGCCGATCTGCTCGCTGGACTCGGAGGCCGAGGGGGCGTCGAGCGTGAAGTCGCCGTCGGGGCTGTGCACCTCCAGACCGCGCTCGCGCACCGACGCGAGGTCGCGTCGCATGAGAAAGTGCACGTCGTGTCCGGCCTGCGCCAGGCGCGCGCCGTAGTAGGCGCCCACCGCGCCCGCTCCGATCACCGCGACGCGTTGGGGCCGCATCGGCTCAGGTCGCCTTCTCGGCCAGCAGCCGCTTGAGACCGAACAGCCCAAGGTCGAGGCTCGATGCGCCCTTCGTGACCAGGTCGGCAAGTACCTCGCCGATCGCCGCCGAATGTTTGAAGCCGTGCCCCGAGCAAGGGCTGGCCAGGATCACCTGGGAGTGGCGGTGATGGAAATCGATCAGGAAGTGCCCGTCGGGAGCGTTGGTGTAGAGGCACGCCTCGGCGCGCAGGAACTCGCCCGCCGCGTCAGGGATGTAGCGCTGGAGCAGGTCGTGCGCGTGCGCGACCTCATCCCCGCTCACCGCGCGCTCGACGGCATCGGGGTCCGTGGTGATGTCAGTGTTGTGGACGCCGATCTTGGCGCCATCGCCGAAGTCGGCGAAGCCGTAGACGGAGTCGCCCTCCGGAAGGCGCCAGACGTAGATCGGAAAGCGGTCGGGCCGCAAAGTTTCGGGGTTGGCAGGGCGGAACCAATAGACCGTCTGTCGCGTGACCTGCAAGGGCAGATCGAGTTTGGCGTTGAAGGCGCCGGTCCAGGCGCCGACGCTGAGAATGAGCTTGTCGGCCTGGTAGCTGCCGCTGCCCGACTCGACGGAAACGCCGTCCCCGTCTGGACGCCATTTCGAGACCGGTTCGTCGAAGCGGAGCTCCGCGCCGTGCTTGGCGGCCAGGTTGAGGTGCGTTTCGACGCAGAGTTCGGGGTCGAGCACGCCCGCACGCGGCTCCCAGACCGCGCCGTGGTGTTCGGGCAAATTGAAGGCGGGGGCGCGCTCGTGGACGCCGTCGGCGTCGAGCAATTCGTGGTCGAGGCCGTGCTCTCGCGCGCTGGCCAGCG
This sequence comes from Dehalococcoidia bacterium, assembly GCA_963577225.1. GTDB lineage: Bacteria > Chloroflexota > Dehalococcoidia > Bin125 > Bin125 > JAPUIR01. Next base: position 3,508 of record CAUYZA010000271.1, read on the forward strand.
CGCCCTGCACGGTGGGGCCGTCCGGCGGGCCGATCATGAAGCCACCGGTACGGGTGTAGAGCGTCGCGCCGGACTCGGCCTCCAGTTCGGCCCAGAGTTCGTAGGCGCGCTGCACGAGCGGGACGTAGGTGGGATCTTCGATGTAAGCCTCGCGGATGATGCGCGAGCCGCCGTGCGACGAGCCCATTGTGTGCGGCGGGTGGAAACGGTCGAGGCCGAGCACGCGCCTGCCGCGCTTCGCGAGCTGATAGGCGGCGGCACTGCCCATGGCGCCGAGCCCGACGATCACGACGTCGTAGCGCTCGCTCATTTTTTCGGTTCCCTCTCGGAGCAGAAGGGTAGCCGACGGTTGCCTTCGCGCTCAGCGCTGCGCGGAGATCCGTCGCGCGGACTGGCCCGCTAGGATCGCGCCAATCGGGCAAGCCAATTGGGGGCGAAATGGCGATCGACGTGGCAGCCGAGATCAAGGTCGAGCGACCTCGCGCCGAGGTCGCCGCCTTCGTGACCGAACCAGCCAACGACCAAACCTGGATCAAGGCGTTCACGTCGGTCGAGGCGCTGACGGACCCGCCCACGGCGGTGGGCTCGCGGGTGAAGCGCGTGGCGGGCTTCATGGGCCGCCGGATCGACTACGTGATGCTGGTCGTGGAATTCGTTCCAGAGTCGAGGCTGGTGATGCAGACGCTGGAGGGGCCATTCCCGATGACGGTGCACTATGAATTCGAATCGTTGGGTTCGGAGGGAGACTCGGGCACGTTGGTGCGGGTGCGAAATCAGGGCGGGTCGGGCGTGATGGCGTCGCTCTTCAGCCCGCTGATGGGCTGGATGGTGAACCGCCAGGTGAAGAAGGATCTGGTGGTTCTGAAGTCGGTCTTGGAGGGGTAGGCGTCGGTCGGGGCCTCGCGGCCCCCCCCGGG
>CAUYZA010000272.1:0-4394 GCA_963577225.1 Dehalococcoidia bacterium
TCTGCTGGCGCCGACAGGCGGCGACCACATGGCCCAGACGGGCAATAAGAACGGGTTGCGCAACCAGGTTGGGCTGTGCCACTTCTTGGGTTACAGCGATGAGCAGTCGCTGGAGCTGTTGCGTGGGGTGACAGGTTGGGATCTGACGGCGGAGGAGCTGGTGGACATCGCGCACCGAGGGCTGACGCTGGCGCGTCTGTTCAACCTCCGTTCCGGCTTCACGCGGGCGGACGACACGCTGCCGCAACGCTTCCGCGAGGCGGTCACGCCTCTCGAAGGCAGCAACAGCCCCGCACTGCCGGGAGTGACGCAGGAGCAGATCGACGAGATCGTGACGGCGTACTACATCGAGCAAGGCTGGGACGAAGAGACCGGCGTGCCGACGGAGGCGACGCTGGCCGAGCTCGGGATCGAGCTGGAGTTGACGGCGGTCTAGCCGAGCGGGCTAGCTGGCCTGCTCGCTTGAGGTCGGGTTAGCTACGCCAGGCCCCAGAGGTCGATGGCGTTCTGGCCGACGATGGCCTGGGCGTCCTTGACGCTGTCGGCGGCGTCGAATATTCCCTGGATGCTGGACTGGGTGTGGCCGAGGGTGCTCTCGGGGTGGGGGTAGTCGTAGGTCCAGAGGGCGTGGTCGGCACCGATCAGGTCGAGCTGACGCAGGCCGGCGGGGTCGTCCATGAAGGTGGCGTGGCACTGCTGGAACCAGTAATGGCTGGGCCGATGGGCGAGGCGGGGGTTCATCTCGGACTCGAAGGCAGTGTAGATCTTGTCCGCCTCGTAGAGGGCGGAGGGCACCCAGGCGATGCCGCCCTCGGTGAAGACGACTTGCAGGCTGGGGTGACGTTCGAGGATGCCGGAGAAGGTGAGCAGGGACCAGAGTCGGCGGTAGCCGCCGAAGGCGACGACGATCGTCGTGGCCAAGCCGCCCAGCCCACGTGCGTCGAACGTTTCGCCGACGTGGAAGGAGAGCGGAAGCTGAAGCTCTTCGACGGCGTCCCACATGCCTTCGAGCTTGCGGCTGTTGTAGTAGACCTCACCGGGCGGCAGCGTCGGCATCATCATGCCCTTGAAGCCGAGTTGCTTGAGTTGTGCGCCGCTCTCGCGCACGGCGTCTTCATCCCAGTAAGCGAGCAGGCCGACGGGGTGGAGCCGGTCGCCGTGGGGGCGGCAGTAGTCCATCACCAGCTCGTTGTAGGCGCGGAAGCAGGCGGCGATAAAATCGCGGTCGTCGTTGCGGATGAGGGCAAGGGTGCGCTGGGGAAAGAGGATGTCTTGGGCGATGCCCTCCGCGTCCATGTCCTTGATGCGCAGATCGGCGTCCCACATGCCGGGGCGTCCCTCGATCAACTCGCTGGGGAAGCCGGGGTTGTCGAGGCTCTTGCCGTCGGCGGTCATGTGGAAGCCGGAGTCGTCCCACCAGCCCTTGGGGGCGCGGTCGCGGTATTTCTCGGGCAGGTGGTCGACCCAGACTTCGGGCTCGAGGAAGTGGCTGTCGGCCGAGACGATCGAGGTGCCGGCGGGCCAGGGCCGAGAGGGTTCGTCGACGGGGCGGTGCTTGGGCCACTCGCGGGGGCTCGTGGGATCCGGCTTGAGACTGGTGACCATTGTCGTCGCTCCCTCTCGAATCGGTTGCGGACAGTATAGGCGGGGGTGCCGACTACAGCCGCCGATCAGGGCCGATCCGTTACGGTACGAGCAGCAACCGCCGCGTACGGACCAGGAGGGATCTCGGCATGACACTTGCACCATCGATCACGGATCGCGAGACCGAAAAGACGTACGCGCGGCTGCAAGATCGGATCCTGGATCGGGATCAGGCGGGCGCCGCTGATCTGACGTTCGAGCTGATGCGCGCCGGGCGATCGACGACGGAGATTCTGAGCGAGACGGTGCGGATCCACGCCCCCTACACGCACGTGCCCTACCACCAGCGGATCGATGGCGGGTTCGTTCGCTTCGTCAATAACGACCACAGCCTGCTCAGTGCGCGCGCCACGCTGACGTTGCAGCACATGATGCCGGAGACGCTTCGGGATCTGCCGCTGGCGCAGACTGCTTGGTATGTGCCGTCGGCGTTGGACATCTGGAATCAGCTCCTCGGTCACATGCCCGGCCATTACGGGCGACGTACCTATGACCCGGCCGCGCATCCCGCCGGCCCGGGGCCGCCGGCGGTGCATTGGGAGGACCAAGAGCCCGCGGCGTTGGAAGGCCCCTTTGAGGAGGAGCTGAGCCGCTGGCAGCAGTTTGTGGAACGCGGCGAAGTCGTGGCGGCGTACCGGCTTTGGCTGGGCCTGTGGCAGTTGCCCGAGCGTCGTGAGGAGCTGCTGGCGCACTCGATGTTCGCGGGTCTGATGGACGTACAGGACCGAATGCTGTGGAACCGGTCGTACACGACGGGGCACAAGTCGTACCGACAGCGGTCGTTGATCGAGCTGGGGAGGGCGATCGGTTGGGAGAACGCGGATCATGTGATCTATGCCGCGATCCCAGATCTGGCGGTGGGGCCGCGCTGGTACTCCAGCTTCGAGGCTGCTTGCCAGATCATGGCCTACGAGTTGGAGGATGCGCGACCGCAGTCGTCGTTGGGGGCGACCGAGGAGACGGACACCGATCGGCGGCTGTTCGCGAACACGGAGCCGGTGACGGAGCCGGAGGCGGAGAGTTTGATTCGGGCGTTGATGCGCGGGGAGGATGCGGACTACATCGGCGAGCTGCTGGCGCTGCTGCGCGCGGGCCGATCGCCGCGTTCGATCATGGACACGATCCAGATCACGGCTTCGCGGGTGGTGCTGGAGACGAGGGCGTCGCACGCGTTTTCGATGCCGCAGCACGTGGTGGAATACACGAACATGGTGACCTGGTTCTATGACCAGTTCGATCACCCACACCGCACGAAGCTGCTCTTCGTGGCGGCGAACTTCGTGAACCAGGCCGCGCATTGGATTCACGGCCGCGACAGTTTCTTCACGGACGACGGCGTGTTGAACGGGGCGCAGCCGATCAAGGCGCCGGAGGCTGCGGCGTCGCTGTCGGGGGCGCAGGTGTTGCAGCGTTTGGACGAGTCGCTGACGGCGACGGACGCGGATGCCAGCGTGGCCTGGACCCAGGCGTACTTGGACGGCGGCTACGAGCGTGATGCGCTGGTGGAGACGCTGGCCGTTGGCGCGGCCAAGCAGGGAAACGATCCTCACAATCAGGAGATCGGGCTGTGCACGCTGCAGGATTATGGTCGGACGAGCTCGCCGCTGCGCGACAGCCTGTTGCTGGCGTCGGCGCGCAACACGGCGGGGCACATCAAGTACGGCGATCAGTTTGAGCCGTACCGCCGCTTCGCGGAGGCGTTTGGCATCGCGACGGATTCGGATTCGGAGTCGGGCGAGGGGGCGGATCCAGCGGAGGCGCTACTGGATGACGTCGAGTCTGAGGTCGTCAACGATGTCGGCCCCGGAGCCCGAGTGCGGTAGTCCCGCACTGGGCTCCGCATTGGGCCCCGTGTTGGCTAGCTAACCGGCTCGGTCACGTGATTGGTTTCGCGGAGTGCCGCCGGCTGTACGTCCTGGTCGATTGTTTCGCTGCGTACGTCGTAGACGAGTCCTGAGACGACGAGTGCGTCCGGCGCGCCCCGTGCGCGGCGGAGCCGTTCAATGTCGGACTGGACGGTCTGAGCAGGGTCGGCGACGGCCATCGACGCGACTTCGTCGTTGGTCAGTTGTAGCTGCTGCGCGACCTGATCCTGGACGGTCGGATCGGCGAGGCGGGCCATGCCGCAGTCAGTGTGGTGGAGGATGACCAGCTCCGGCGGCGAGCCGGCTCCGGGCAGATTCGCGGCCAGCACGCCGAGGATCGCCATGTCTTGCATGACGGCCGGGGTGATTCGGCCGCCCGCGTTGCGCATGACGAGGGCGTCGCCGAGTTCGAGTTGGAAGAGGTGCGCCGGATCGGTGCGTCGAGGCAGGTCAGGACGATCGTGGAGAGGTGCGGTCGGATCGCGAGTTCGGCGGATTCGAATTGCTGTGCAAAGCCCTGGTTTCGGTCGAGAAGCGTGGGGAGGTCGGACATTGTTTTCTCCGGCTCATGAGGCTGGTTTGGTGCTGTTGGGGCGTCAGCGCGGCGTGGCGGCGCCTGCGGTCACGTCGTCGATCAGGTGGGCCAGCGCCCGCGGTTGCTCGGCCGTCGTGAGGTGGCCGCCGGGCAGCATGCGGACGTCGAGCCCGTGTTCCTCCAAGCGCTCGCGGGCTTTGACGACCTGGTTGGGCTGGAAGATGTCGCCTTCGCTGCCGACGACGTGGAAGGAGACGGACTCTCGCAAGGCGAGATACAAGCGCCGCAGATCCCAGCGCCGCGCGTAGTGCGCCTGGTGTTCTGGGCGGAAGCCGGCACCGCGGCTGATC
>CAUYZA010000273.1:0-4393 GCA_963577225.1 Dehalococcoidia bacterium
AGAAACGCCCCTCCATTGGAGGGGCGTTTCTTTGCCTGCCCGCCGCCTAGAGCAACGTGACGGTGCCCTCTCCGCCGTCGATGCGGACCCGCGCGCCGTCGGGGATGCGACGCGTGCCGTCGCCCGTGGAGACGACGCAGGGGATCGCGAACTCGCGCGCCACGATCGCTGTGTGCGACTGCACGCCGCCAGCATCGGCCACGACCGCGCTGGCGATCCCGAAAAGTGGGGTCCAGGGCGGCGCTGTCGACTGGCAGACCAACACGTCGCCTGGCTTTAGCCGCTCGATCTCGTCTAGCGACGCGATCACTCGGGCGATCCCTTCTGCCACGCCCTTTCCGGCAGCGATCCCCTTGACTACCGCGTCGCCGCCATCTTGCTCCACGCGCTCGCCGAACATGCCGACGAACTGCTGGCGGAACTCTTCGGGGTATGGTAGGGGCGGCGCACCCACGAATGGCGGCGCGTCGAGCGTGGCCCAATGTTCGTAATTCTGCCGCGTCTTCGTCGCGTGTGCTCTTGCCCCAGGGAAATTCCCGGCCGCCGCCTCGGTTGCCTGCTCGATATCCAGATAAAAGATGTCGCGGGGCTGCTCGAGTACATCCCTCTCGGCCAGACGACGTCCCAGCTCCATCAGCGGAATGCGCGGGAGGCCAGCGGCAAACAACTGCCAGTAGGCACGGCTCTCGCGCGCCGCGTTATAGCCTTGCCCCAGCGCCACCAATCAACGCAGCTCATCGCCGTCCTCCGCTCCAAGCTGCGACAGGCTCTGGTCGCGGGCTCGCTCGGCTGCCGCCCGCACTCGCTGCCGTGCAGCCTGGGGCGCCGCGTCATCCGCGTCCAAGTACCCCGCGACCAGTTTGCGCGCCAGGGAGGGGTCCTCCGCCATGGTTGTTTGCTCGATCTTTCCCCAACTCGCGGCTCGCCAGCCGGCCGTCTTGAGCACCTGGGCGAGCCGCGACTCGAATTCGGCGCCGCCCTCAAGATCGCCCAGATCGTTGAACTCGCCCCCGCGCAGAGCCGCGGTGAGCGCGGGTCGTTCGCGCGCGAGGTCGGCCAGGCGATCAAGCTCTTCGCCAAAGGCCGCCGACTCGTTGGGCGCCCCATGACTCATCTCCATGGCAAGCTCTTCAGCACCGTCGCCGAAATGCTCGGCGCAGAAGTCGACCAAGGCCTGAAATTCCTCGGCCATGCGGCCGATCGTGCGGAACGTCTGTCGAGTGAGGTTGCTGCTCTCCACTTTGAGCTGTGGGAGCAAGGCGGCGAGCTCCGCGGTCGACATCGAGGCGTAGTCGCGGCCGCGCAGCGTGGCGCCGATCTCCCGCGCCAGCGGCAGGCAGACCTCGAACCAGGCCTGCGCGCCGCCGCGCTCGCTGTACTCCTCGTCGCTCATCTCGGGGAAGTCCGGCGGGCCGAGCAAGTAGTACACCCAGCCGTTGACGACAATGTGCCGTCGCTTGTGATCGAAGCTGTAGCTCAGTAGCGCGAGCGCCATCGGAGCCGGCGGGGTAGGGGTTGTGCGTCCCATCGCGCGTCCACGAGCGCTCGGCGTCTTCTGGCCGCTCCCACGCGACCTCCCAGCTGTCGTCGACGCTGCCGCGGTCGTTGGGCATTGTTCCCCCCGCCCGGTCCTTCCGTTTCGGGTTGCCGGCCGAATGGCTGCTAGAAGTCGAAGTCGCCCATGCCGGGCATGCCGGGCGGCATTCCCGGAGGGCCGTGCGAGTGGCCGTCGTCGTCGCCCATGCCCATGTCCCCCATGCCGCCGAAGTCGCCCATCTCGTCCAGATCGAAGTCGCTGCTGGCGGTGCCCGTCGTGATGATCGTCGCGCTGAAGAGACGTTTCGCCGTCGCCTTGCACTTCGGGCACTTGGCTCCGTTCGACGCCTTCGACATCGGGCGTGAGATCTCGAACTGTTTGCGGCATTTCGAGCATTGAAATTCGTAAATCGGCATCAGTCGCTCCTCGCGTCGCCATTGCTGCGCGTATCTTCGGATCGGGCACGAGTGTACCGTGCCCGCGCCTCGGGTCGAGGCGTCCGCGGCTAACCGCTGCGGCTAACCGCCCGGCAGTCGGCCCTTGCGGAAGGTGTGCGTTGCGATCGCCTGCCCCGCTTCAATCCGGAACCCACCCGCCGAACCGGTCAGTTCGTTCGAAATCGCGCCCGCCAGGCCCAGCTCCATGTCGACGCCCTCGAGCGGCCAACGCAGCCCGTCGCTCGTGACGCCGCGCACCGCGCCTAGCGCGACGAGCGACACGTAGTCGCCCGGCTCGCCGGCGAAGCGCGCCTCATCACGCCCGAACCCCGTTTCGTGGCCGTGCAGTCCGACCGCCTCCGTCCAGAGACTGACCGCGCTGATCGGCACCGCCGCGAATTCTTCCGCGACCAGGAACAGCAGATTGGTTAGCTGGTGGTCGAGCCGCTCGCCGCCGCCCGCGCCGAGCAAGATGACTTCCGACGCGCCCCGCTCCGCGGCCAGTTGTAGGGCGACGTGGCCGTCGGTTCGTTGCTGGGGGTCCGGATGGGGCACGTTCTCCACGCCGCGCTCTTGCAGGGCCGCCAGTTCGGACTCCGACAGCGAATCGAAGTCGCCGATCACGACGTCCGGGCTGAGCCCCGCCTGCTCCAGTCGCGCTGCCCCGCTGTCGGCCGCGATCGTCAGTTCCGCCCCCGCGACGCGGGCGCGCAGCAGGCCGCTGTCCGCGATCTCCCCGCCCAGTGCCACCACGATTTTCATTCGTCGTGTTCTAGCAGGTCGATTGCGCGGCCGCCGCCACGAGCCGCAATCGGCCGCACCGGCTAAGCTCCGCATGTTCCGCAAGGGAGACATCATGGAATTCAAGTTCAGCGACGAGCAAGAGCAGTTTCGCGATGAGGTCGTCGCATTCATCGACGACAACTGGGACGTGCCGCCCGCCTCGCTTGAGCCCGATAACCAAGAGGCGTTCGAGGCCGGGCGCGCCTACGAAAGGAAGTTGGCCGAGAACGGCTGGCTGACCATGGCCTGGCCGGAGGAATACGGCGGGCAGTCGGCCTCGTTCATGCAGCAGCTGATCTTCCGCGAGGAGAGCGCCTACCGCGGCGCACCCGGCGCGGGTGGCCAGGGCATCTCCATGGTGGGCCCCTGTTTGATGGTGCACGGCAGCGAGGAGCAGAAGAAGCGCTTCCTTCCCCCCATCGCCAGCGCCGAGGCCGTCTGGTGCCAGGGCTTCTCCGAGCCCGGCTCCGGCTCCGACCTCGCATCGCTGCAGACCCGCGCAGTCAAAGATGGCGACGACTTCGTCATCAACGGCCAGAAGATCTGGACCTCCGGCGCCACGAACTCGGACTGGATCCACGTCCTTACCCGCACCGACCCCGACGCACCCAAGCACCGCGGCATCTCCTACTTCATGCTCGACATGAAGACGCCCGGCATCGAAGTGCGACCCATCATTGACCTGGCCGGCAATCACGTACTGAACGAGACGTTCTTCACCGACGTGCGGGTGCCGGCCGACCAGATGCTTGGTGAGGAGAATCGTGGTTGGTACGTTGCCGCCACGCTGCTCGACTTCGAGCGCTCCGGCGTCAACTACCCCGCCCAGGCGCGTCGCGTGACGGAAGACCTCACCGCCTGGGCGAAGGAGACCAAGAGCAACGGCTCCACCGTCTACAACCGGCCCGGCGTCGCCAATCAACTTGCCGACCTCTATCTCTCCGCCGAGGTCTGCCGCCTGCTCTCCTACCGCGTCGTCTGGATGCAGAGTCAAGGCTTGATTCCGAACTACGAGGCCTCCGCGGCGAAGATGTTCGGCACCGAACTCAATCAGCGCGTCGCCAACGCCGGCGTCGGCATGATTGGGTTGCCGGCGCAGCGCATTGACCCCAACGATCCGCACGCCCCGCTCCAAGCCGATATCGGTCGCATGTACATGACCACGGTGCCCTACACGATCTTCGCGGGCACTTCGGAGATCCAAAGGAACATCATCGCGACGCGGGGGCTAGGACTACCGCGGCAGTAGGGTGCCCAGAACGTGAAAGCGCCCCGGCTAGGGGCGCTTCGCTTGGTACGCGCGGCGGTGGCTAGGACCGGCAGGCGTCGTCGAGGGTTTCGGCGACCGGCTCCGGTTGCACCCAGTCGGCACCGGTGATCGCCGTGACGTTCAGGTCGTAACAGTTGCCGGCGGCGTTCCCCGCGCCGATCAGCTTGAACACGATCGTTCCGTCACCGCCGGTTGTGCCGCCGAAGTTCCAGCTGCCGGCGTTGTCCTCGACGCGCGTCAGCGTCGCGGCTACGGCGATGCCCGCCGCCGGGGCCAGTGTCGCGGCATCGACGACCAGCACCTCGGCCTCGAGGTGGCGGTAGCCATCGCGCCCGCCACTCCAGCTATAGCTGATGCTGAGAACCG
>CAUYZA010000274.1:0-4354 GCA_963577225.1 Dehalococcoidia bacterium
CATCGATCAATCGCCGGCGCGTGCCTTCGGACATGTCGAGCGAGCTGATCCGCAAGGAGAGCAGGGGTTTGAAGGGATGTGAGGCGGGCCGTTCGAGGGTCACGCCCAGAAGAGCCGCCTTGCGAAGCACATCCTTCGCCATCCACCGCGACTTCGCGGGGATCTCCGCCGGGCCGAGTTGCCCGTGAGCATTCAGCAAGCCCGCAAACAGCGTCGGGATCGGCACGACCCGTCGTCGATGGCCCTCGACAAGCTCGTGGATGGCGCATCCTAGTTCGGAATCTGGAGGTTCTCCGGGAAGCTGCCCTCCATGAAAGCCTGCTCCTCGAAACGCTCGGCGATCCGCCAGCCCTCTGCGGTACGCACCAGCTTGTCGTTGTAGTACGCGCCCACGGTGAAGATGTGTAGGCTGCCGTCTTCTTTGGGCACCCCCATCGGGTTGTACACGTAGGTGCGTGAGGTCGCCGAGTCTCCCACAATCGTCACAGTCGTGTTGCTGATCAGATGCTGCGTCATCGTAAACGGTGCCAGTGCCTTTTCGAGCCACGCCCGCACTTCCGGATACTCGCCCTTGATGCCGCCTGAAGTCGTGTAGTCGACCTTGGCGTCGGCGGTGAAGCAGGTGTCGAGCTTGTTCCAGTCTTTCTCGTCGATTGCAACTGTGTAGCGAGTCAACAGATCGTCGATTTCGATTCGGTCGGAGATCTGTTCGAGTGTCATCGGAGGCATGGGGAGATCCTTCGTGGTGTGGTGTGTGCAGTGGGGAGTCCATCTCGCAGCTCCCTCGACCCGAATCTACCCAAAAACGCCCCACGAGCTACGGCTGCTTGTGAAGCGCCTCGATGTTGTGATCCAATTCACCCCCTAGATGCTCACAGTCACGCGTGCAGGGGTTGCTTTTCGATCGCCAGTTCTTCTAGCAGTTCGACCGCACGCCCGAGATCCGGCAACGCCGCGATCTCGTCGCGAATGCGCTCGGCGTTTCGTCGGTAGGACGCATCCACTAGAAGTTCGCTCGCGGCTTCCCGCACGTCTGCGGCGCTCGCACTTAGCGCGTCCAGCGCGGTGCCCACGCCGAGTTCGACACAGCGCCTTGCGTTCTCAGGTTGATCGGCGCCCATTGGAATCAGCAGCGAAGGCAGGCCGTGCGCCAAAGCCCCGATTACGCTGCCGGAGCCCGCGTGCGAAACGACCAGATCACACCCGGGCAAGACCTGGGACTGCGGGATGTACTGCTCGATTCGGACGTTCGCGGGTTGCGACCCGAACTCGGCCGGATCGATCCCCTGCCCCACCGTCACGACCAGCTGGATCGACAGCTCGCGCAGACCCGCCAAAACGCGACTGAATAGATCTCCTGACTCGAGGTTGAAGATCGTCCCCAGGGTGAAATACACGGTCGGGGTGCGGGTCGGCTGGCCCGCCGCGGCGGGTCGCATGAATTCGTCCGAGCCCGAGGAGGGTCGCAAGCTGTGCGCCGTGTTCGGCAGCGGCACCGTGGGGTCGCGAAAGCTCGGGGGGACGGGAGACAGCACCAGATAGCGGCTGAGCATTTCGAGGCGCGCGTCGGGGGGCAGGCCGTGCTCGCTGCGCAACGCTTGCAGCACGTCGCCCACGACTTCGGGCCGTACGAAGGATCCGGCGGCAATCACCTGCACGGTCGCGTAGGGCAAGCCCAGGCGCTCGGCGGCAATCATGACCCCGAAGTCCGTTTCGTCACACACGACAACGTCCGGCCGCCACTCCTCGCACAACGCAATCGCCAACGGCACGCGGTAGCGCGCGGCGCGTTGCACGAAGCGCTCGCGCAGATCCCGCTCTTCGCGCTCGCTGTCGAGCGGTTGCAGCGGAAGGCGTTCGGGCGAGCGGCCAGGCTCACTGCCAATCGGAACCGCTGGCAGGCCCTCGGCTTCGACCGCAGGAAGCATCGAGGTCGCGCAGCCGAAGGCGATACTGTGCCCCGCCGCCGTTGCCAGCCGCGCGATCGGCGCGAGGGGCTCGAAGTGTCCACGACCCCCGACGAATGTGAAGAGCATGCGCATACCGAAGCGGAACCCTGCCACGCATGGCGCCGGCGCGACAGCGCCAGCCTGAGTAGCCGCTATTTCGGCCGCACACCCACGAAGGCTACGTACTGGCCGGATTCGAACTCTGAATGCTCGATCGCCACCGCTTCCGCCTGGAAGCCCACTTCAGCGAGCAGAGAGAGCCACTCCTGGCGAGCGAATAGCCCTTCGACGTGTCTTTCCGTCTCGACGCGGATAGGCAAAACAAGCAACGTTTTCCGCACCACCGATACTAGGTGTTCTGACAAGTAGCCCTCAGACGAGGCACATCAGCCCCGTCCCGGGACCCGTCCCGTGCAGACGGACCGCCAGGACAATCTTCCGCATCACCACCGGGCCCTGGCAGCGATACCGGCAGACCTGGGTGATCGGAGAAGTGCTGCAGGCGACTAGCCCCGCCGCCTCCCGAGCGCCCCCAACGCCGCGAGGCCCGCGGCGAGCAAGGCCCCTGCCCCGGGCTCGGGGACGGCCACTACATCAGCGCCAGGCCAGCTGTCCGGGTGCAGGGCGGAGCCGTCGTAGACCATCGCCCAGGTATCAGCCGCCGGGTCGTAGGCGAGAACGTCCTCGTCGTCGAATGCCACGCCTCCCATCGCACCGCTGCCGTCGAAGGACAGCAGGTAGTCGTCGCCGCGAGTACCCACAGCGTCGAGATCCAGCGCGGGGTCTACGCCCACGTTGGAGGCGTTCAGCACCATCTCGATCCGCCCCGCAGACGCGTCGAGGCCGACGAGGTCCTCATCATCGGCCACCAGGCCACCGCCCAGATCCACCGTCGTATCGAAGGAAAGCAGCAGGATGCCCGTGGGCGTGAGCGACACCGCATCCACCTGCACCCCGTCCGCGATGCCGAGGGCAGACAGATCGGCGGCGAGGGAATACGTGCCCGCAGAGACCACATAGCTGATCACATCCCCCGCCGAAACGTCCACGCCACCGAGCCGGGTACTGACATCGAGCACGAAAAGGTTCACGTCCGAGGTCTTTTCATGAAAGGCCACGACATCCGCCCCAGCGGGCAAGACGCCAAGATCGGCAAGGGTCGGCGCGCCCCCCACCAGGTCGTCCCGGGCCACATCGACATCGCCGATCTCCGCGCCGCTGAGGGTGATGAAGACATCCGGCGAGACATCCACGTAGGGCTCGGCCTGGGCGTGGGCGACGGAAGCCGGGACGAAGAGCCAGGCGGCAGTGAGAGCGGCGAGGGCCCCGAAGGAATTTGAGTTGAAGCTTTGTGCGGTCATGGCTGCACTCCTCCGATCAGGGGCAAGTGGTGGTGCCATTGCAGGCGTTCGGGCCGAGCTGGACGGCGGTGCCGAAAACCGTCCCTCCCGAATTATCGGAGATGACGTTGCCGCTGTAGGCGGAATCGACGCCAGAGAGCCAGAGGCCGTAGTCGCCGACTCCGACGCCGTTGCTGCGCACCGTATTGTCCGAGACCGTCGAACCACTTCCCACGAGGATTCCGTGGGAGCCGTTGCCCCGCACCGTATTGCCCGACACGACCGATCCGCTGCTGCTGCTAATCCCGCCCAACCCGTTTTCGTCAACCCGATTGCGCGAAACCGTCGAGCCCTCGCCGACGAGCACTCCGCCCGCAAGATTCCAGCGCGCCCGCAGATTGGTGACCTTCGCACCATACCCGAGTCCGACGCCGTACCGGCCCATACCCGTGATGCTGCCGTTCTTCACCGACGTGCCCGTGACGAGGGAGGGGAAGGTGACTTCGACCCCCGAGCCCGTCCCCGAAGCATGTGGGCAGGTAGGAGGGCTCCCCGAACACGTCACGGGGCCAATGATCGAGAATCCGTTCAGATCGATGCTGACGTCGTTTGCGCTGACGACGATCCCGTCCGTGTTCTCATCGGGAACCGTCAGGTTCCCCGTCAGCCTGTAGCTCCCCGTAGAATTGATCGTCACGGGGTAGCCCGGCGTATCCGACGCCGTCACGCCCCCCGCCAACGCCTTGGCGTGGTTGATCTCGATGACCCCATCCACCGCCCACGCCGCGGGCGCGAGGGCAAGCAGCGCCATGAGAGCTGTGGCAATCGGTGCGAGTACGGTGAGCTTGTGCATGGTTTTTGGCCTTTCCAGGTCAGGAGTCAGCTGCAGGTTCATTCTCTCATGGCGGATAGGCAAAACAAGCAGCGTTTTCTGCACCACCGATACTAGGTGTTGTGAAATTACAGATCGAGCCGGACATCCTGCCATCATCTGCCTAGATGATGGCCAAGGCGGTCCCAATGACCAGAGATCAACGAGAACTTCATCGAAAGAAGAGGGTCCTC
>CAUYZA010000275.1:0-4344 GCA_963577225.1 Dehalococcoidia bacterium
GTGGAAGTCGCGATGGGCTACCGCGACGACATCCCAGGCGACGCCGGACTCTGCGTCCAGATCTACGCCAACGTCGAGGGAACGGACACGGAGTTGCTGCGCATCGACTGCTTTGCCAACGCGCCGCACTACCACTATGGGCCGGAGAAGGACGACGAGCACCTGATGCTGGATGCAACGGCGGCTGGCGACCCTCTGGCCTGGATCCTGGAGCGCTTCGAGCGGGGCCGTCTCAAGCCGATGATCGAGCGCGCGGGCTATGCGAGCGTGGCGGCAGCCTTGGATGAGGACGCGTTCCAGGCGGCGCTGCCCGACATCTCGAGCAAGGCCTACGCCATCGTCGCGCAACACACCACGTAGTCGGCTTACTCAAGCGCACTACTCAGTCGCAGAGGGAGAACAGCATGTCGCTCGAAGGACAGGTAGCGATCATCGCTGGAGCCAGTCGCGGAATCGGAGCCGACGTCGCCAAGTACCTGGCGCGAGCCGGCGCCAAGGTCGGCGTCGCCGCGCGCACCGTGGAGGTGCAGGACGCGCGGCTACCCGGGACGATCCATTCGGTCTGCGCGGAGATCGAGGCCGAGGGCGGCACCGCGCTTCCGATCGTGCTCAACCTGCGCGACCCTGAGAGCATCAAGGGCGCGGCCGAACAACTGGTGGCTGAGTGGGGTCGGATCGACATCCTCGTCAATAACGCGGCCATTTTCGTGCCGGGCGATCTGGAATCGGTGTTGGATCGCCACATCGAACTCAGCCTGCAAGTGAACCTGCGTGGACCGATCCTGATGATGCAGGCCGTGCTGCCGCACATGAAGGCCGCGGGTGGCGGACACATGATCAACGTCTCCTCGCGCGGTTCGACGTTCCCGGGCCCTGGCCCCTACGAAAGCGGCCGTCGGCTGGGCGACGATCTGCTCTACGGACCGGAGAAGTCCGCCTTGGAGCATTTCTCGCAGCGCCAGGCGGTGCAGTACCAGGACGACAACATCTCCGTCAACGTGCTCTCGCCGACCGTCCGGATCAAGACGCCGGGCAACCTCTTCTTCGGTAACGACCGCGAGAACCCGGACCTCGATTTCGAGACGGCCGACGCGATGGGCAAGGCGACCGTCTGGATCTGTGAGCAACCCGCGAACAAGTACACGGGCAACATCGTCTTCGACGACGCGGTCGTCGCGGAGCAAGGCCTCTAGCGCCGCGTCGTGAGTGGAAGCGCAGGAGGCTGTCATGACGGAATCGACATACGCACACCCTGAGTTACTCACGAGCGCCGCGTGGCTCTCTGAGCATCTAGGCGACGCGCAGCTCAAAGTCGTCGACGCTCGGGGCGCCGATGAGTACGCTGAAGCCCATATTCCGGGGGCACTGCTCCTGCCGGCGGGCGCGTTCCGCTCGACAGGTGACGTGCCCGGTATCTGCACGCCGGAGGACTTCGCCGCCACGGCGGGGGCACTCGGTATCGCGGCGAACGATGTCGTGGTCTGTTACGACGCGACGGGGCCGGCGGCGGGGCGGGCCTGGTGGGCGTTCACCCACTTCGGGCATCGCGACGTGCGGTTCCTCAACGGCGGAATCCGGCAGTGGCTGGCCGGCGCGCATCCCACCACGACGCGGACGCCCGCCCTCGAGCTGGCAATCTACAGTTTGGGGACAGCGGACGACAGCCTCGTCTGCAGCCTGCCCCAGGCGGTGGCGGGCGTCGACGATGGCTCCGTGTTGTTCTGGGACGTCCGCACAGAGGGCGAATTCAGCGGCGCCACTCCCCGCGACAATCCACCCGATCGCGCCGGGCACCTGCCCGGCGCCGTTCATCTCGAATGGACTGAGCTGGTCGACGCCGAAACGGGGCTGTTCAAGCCGGCGGATGCCATGGAGCGGATCCTGCAGGCGAAGGGGATCACGCCGGAGAAAGCCGTCGGGGCATATTGACAGGGAGGCGGGCGTGCGGCGCACGCCATCCTTGCCCTCAAGCTGCTGGGCTATGGCCGGGCGAGCAATTTCGATGGATCGATGCGTGCCTACGTGGCGAGCGACTCGCCGATCGAGCGCTGAATCAGGGAGCCGGGTCGCGGGGCTCGTCGAGGTAGTCGAGCTTGTCGACCGGCACGACGACCGCGGTCAACAAGTTCGCCAAATGCGCTGTGATCCGCTTGAGGTGGCGATAGAAGAGCGCCCGGGGTACCGCGTCGCGGGCCACGCCGTCCGAGACCACGAGCGCGTCGACCAACTCGTCATAGACGTCGCGCATGCGGTCCGCTTCCGCGAGCAAGAGATTGGCGGCGTCGTGATCGTCAGCCGCGAAGATCTCGCCGGCCTCCGTGATCATGTCTGAGACGCGGTCGCGATGAGTCATCATCGCGGGGCGATCGGGCGCCTCTTGGAAGCTGACCCCGCCGGCCGCGAGGTCGAAGATATTCTTGGCGTAATCGCCGATCCGCTCCGCGTCTTTGACGATGCTCATGTAGATCAGGATCGCGGCGATATCCCTGGCACCGTGCACACTGGCGTGCACGACCAACTCGCGCCGGATCTCCCGCTCCAACTCGTTGACCTTGGCGTCGGTGGTGCGCAGCGTCGGCCCCACGCTGGCCGGATCGCCGCCGGACAGCAGCGTGGCGGTCGCAGCGTCGAAGGCGTCGCGATCGTGCGTCAGCATCTGCAGGAATTGGCTCTGAACCTGCTCCAGGCTCGCTGGCTCATGGCTGCGGAAGAATCTCATTACCATTCGACAGCCTCCTCAGCCGAAGATCACGATCCCCAGCAGCGGTGCCACGACGAACAAGCCGGCCACGTAGACGATCACATACACACGATTGTCGACAGCGAGGCCCGCGAGTCGCTCCGCGAGCTGAACGGGAACGTAGCGAACCCGTCGCACCGGGTAGAACGTCACGATAGCAGCGACGTTGAACAGCGTGTGCGTCAGCGCCACGACAAGTCCGGCCTGCAGATCAACGGCCAGCGATGCGAGCAAGGCGGTGATCGTGGTGCCGAGATTGGCCCCCAGCGTGATCGGATAAGCATTGCGCACCGCCAGCACGCCGGATCCAATGAGCGGGACCAGGATCGATGTCGTGATGCTGGACGATTGCACCGCGATCGTAATCAGCACCCCGAAAAGCATGCCAACCAACCCACCGCCGCGTGCGACGAGCGCGTTCAAGCCGGTCTCGATCCGGCTCGCGATCAAGCGGCGCATATTCCGCGTGATCACCGCTAAGGCGAGCAGGATGACGAGGATCCCCAACCCCAGCAGCAACCCACCGAGGATCTCGTCGGAGCTGGTCAGAGAATCGATCCCGTCCTTGATCCAGCCGACGGGTTCCTTGACCGCTGTCTTGATCGGACTCTTGGCCGTGGATCCGCCGACGTTGCCACCTAGCAGCTCCGCGACCTCCTCGGCGGCTCGGGAAAGGAAGCCCGTCGCGACCTGCAGCGGCAGGAACACCGCGACCGCCATGAGGTTGAAGAAGTCGTGCATCGTGGCGCCGGCGAAGGCGCGACGAAACTCTTCGCTGCGCCGCGCCGAGCCCAGGGCAACGAACGTATTGGTCACCGTCGTGCCGATGTTGGCGCCCATAATCATGGGCACGGCCGCGTCGACCGTCAGTGTGCCGGCGCCCACCAGTCCGACGATCGTGGCGGTCGAGACGGATGAGGACTGGACAAGCACTGTCGCCAGCACCCCCGCGGCCAGGCCCGCGATGGGATGGTCGACACCGTTGAGCAGGTCCGCTTGGAAGTCGGCCCCGAACGCCTTGATGCCGGCTTCCAGCATGGAAACGCCGACAAGGAAGAGATAAAGGAAGCCGAGAACGAGGATCGTCCGCAGTGCCGGCGTAGCCCGGCTCTGTCGCGTTTCACCCTCGAAGGAGGGCGAAGCTTGCGTCACGCAGTGCTCCTGTCGAGGGCGGCCACGCCCATCGGACTACACAGCTTGGCGCTCAGCGCTCGGGCCACCGCAGCCGTTGCGGCGCACAGTGTCCTGAGGCCCGCGAGCATCCTACATGGGTCGTCCCTCAGCGGAAGCGGTGCCCGACCCGACGTCACCCAACTGGTGATGAGGGCTACAAAATCCGCCACGCCGCACGAGCGCCCGCGCCGGAATCGCGATTCGATCAGGCTCCTGCATCGCGCTGGCTCAGGAGATCTCCCGCTACAAGGGAGAGCCCATCCAGACAAACACTAGATCGCCCAGCTTCAGGTCGGTCACGCCACTGGCCGCCGGAAACGCCGAAAAAGAAAGCAAGCCAGCCAACGTGGCGGAAGACCCAGAGTGCGGTCACCGAGTCCAACAGCAGAGGCACCACGACATCCTTAATCGCGCCCGCCAGCCCGGTGTAG
>CAUYZA010000276.1:0-4342 GCA_963577225.1 Dehalococcoidia bacterium
CCTGGACGAGGCCGGATCGATCACGCAGATCGAGAAAGATCACGCCGCCATGATCGCGACGACGATGGACCCAACCCGCGAGGGAGACGGTTTCGCCCACCTGCTTCGTGCGCAACGCTCCGCAATCGTGGCTTTTGAGCACCGTCGGTATTCCTCACTGCGACCAGTCGATTGGACCGCATCTTAGTCGGGGTGCGCTCGCGCGCCGGTATGGGCGTTTGCAGACGCGACGAGACCCGGGGGCGCCCCGCGTCGGTAGACTGGGACCGTGACCGAACCCCTCAACCGTCCGATCAGCCTCTACCTGCACGTGCCCTTCTGCACGGTGAAGTGCGCCTACTGCGACTTCAACTCGTACGCCGAGTTGGAGGCAGAGATCCCAGCCTGGGAGCGAGCACTACTAGCGGAACTTGCGGGCTGGGCCCCAGCTCTGACGGGCAGGCCTGTGCCAACGGTCTTCATTGGTGGTGGCACGCCATCGCTGCTGGAGGGCAGCAGCGTCGCCCGGATCCTCGACGCGGTGCGCAGCCGGTACGAGCTCCAGCCGGACGCGGAGGTCACGCTGGAGGCGAACCCGGAGAGCGTCGACGCCGACCGGCTGCGCGCCTACCGCGAGGCCGGGGTGAACCGGCTCTCGATGGGTGTGCAATCTCTGCAGGAGGACGAACTCCGCTTCCTCGATCGCATCCACTCGGCCGAGCGGGCGTTCGAGGCGTTCGGCATCGCCCGCGGGGCCGGCTACACCAACGTCAGCACGGATCTCATCTTCGGGCTTCCGGGCCAAAGTCTCGCGTCCTGGCAGGCGACCTTGGACGGCGTGATCGGATGGGGTCCCGACCACATCTCGGCCTACGCCCTGATCGTGGAAGAGGGCACCCCGCTGGCACTGCGGGTCGGCCGGGGCGAAATCACCGAGGCGGACGCAGATCTCGTCGCCGCGATGTCGGAATGGACGGAGAGCCGGCTAGCAGCGGCGGGCTTCGCGCAGTACGAGATCAGTAACTTCGCGAAGACGGGGCGGGAATGCCGACACAATCTCGTCTACTGGCGACACGAGGAGTACCTCGGGCTTGGGCCGGGCGCCCATGGCTTCGTCGACGGGGTGCGCTACGCCGTGGAACGCAGTCCCCTTCGCTATGCGCGGGCCCTGCAGACGCCGACGCCGGATCGCGTCCCGCACAGCCCCGCAGCGGTGTCGCAAGAGGCGGTCGACCAGACAACGGCCGCGCTCGACAGCTTCGTGATGGGGATGCGGCTCAACGCCGGGATCGACGCCGAGGCGCTGGCCGCTCGCTACCCCGAGGCCTGGCGTAGGTTCTCACCCGCGCTGGCCTGGGGAGCCGAGACGGGTCTGACCGAACGCGACGGCACCACGCTGCGCCTAACCCGGCGAGGACGCCGGCTGGCGAACGAGCTGTTCGTGCGCGTCTTCGATCCGTCGCTGGTCGGTGGCTAGATCTCGCCTCGCCGGCGGGCCTTGGCAACGGCGTCCGCGCGGTCATGTGCGCCGAGCTTGGCGTAAGCGTACTTGGCTTGGGTCTGGACGGTGCGCCAGCTGAGCCCGAGTTGCGTCGCGGTCTCTTTGTAAGTCAGCCCCTCGCCGAGCATCCGCAAGACTTCGGCCTGGCCCTTGCTGAGGTCGGTCGTGCGACGGCTGCTCGATCCGCGCAGGACCGCTTGCGCGGCGATCAGGGCGAGCGGCTCCGGGACGATGCCGAATCGCAGCAGATCCTCAACCGCGCGCGCGCGCGTCGCCGTGGGCGCCTCACCCTGGGTGCGGATGCCGAGCGCCTCCGCGACCTCGGCGTATTGCAGTCGCGCGATCGCGGCCTCGATCGGGTGATCGAGGGCGTCGGCGAGCTCCGCGGCCTTGGCCAGACGCTCCGGCACCCGATTCTGCTTGCCGAGGCGCAAGAGCACCAGCGGCACGATGCGATCGAGGTGTGCACTCCAGTCCGGCGCGGTCAGAATGCCCTTGGCGAGAGCTTCGTCGCCCCAGGCCGCCATCGTCATGGCCGAAGCGCGCGCCCCGCCCGTGGCGAGGACCTCCATGCCCGCCAAGAGGCCTCCCAGGCCAGGGTAGGTGGCGGCCTTGATCAGGCCCGGGACCAAGCGCGGGCGCCGACCCAGCGCGAGATCAGACACGGCTTCGAGACCGGAGATCCCAACCGAGTGGGCGGGTTGGAGCTCAGCCGCGACCGACTGGATCGCCGCGATGGTCTGTTCGACAGCGGCGCGGTCCAGCGTCAGGATCTCCCAGCGCAGACGCAGGCTGAGCAGGCTACGAACGGCGGGGTAGTTGCGCGCACCGCGGGCCAGCTCAATCGCCGCGGGCACCTCGGCTTCGAAGCGCTCCGTCTCGCCCGAGACGAAGGCGAACGATGCTTCGATCAACGCGCGCTCGGCGTCGCGCCAGTGCCGCCCGATGCGCGTCCCGTGCAGGGCCGCGTCGCGCGCCATCAAGCGCGCTTCGCCGCCGGCGCCGTGGATGAACGCGAGGCCGGCGCCAAGCGCGGCCGAAATCGACGCCTCGCCGTGGTCATCCTGACCCACAGCGTCGTTGAACTGCTGCTTGAGCCGGTCCCGCGCGGATGGATCGAGCTGCGTGGCGAGCACGCCGTTGAGCGTGCTGTCGGCCAGCGGCGTCGCGATCTGCAGCGCCTCAGACTCCGCGAGTACGTCCTCCAGCAGGGAGCGCGACTCATCGAGCTCGCCCTGGTAGGCCCAGAGACGGGCGATCTGGGTCTGAATGCTGAGACGAGCCTCGGGCAGGTGCTCCAGCAGCATCAACGCGTGTCGCAACTCTGCTTCCGCCTCGCGCCGGGCCCCCGTTTCGAGCAACGTGTTGACCCGGCCTTGCAGCGTGGCGAGCGTGCCGTTCGGATCGTTGGCCTCGATCGCGGCCAAGAAGCACTCTTCGAACGCCGCCCGCCAGACCGAGGGGGAGTCATCTGAGCTGAGCGTGCCGACGTAGGCCAGAGCCAGCCGACATCGTTGGCGCGGAAACTCGCCCATCTCGGGGCGCTTGAGCACCTCGTCGAGAAAGACGCGGGTGGCGTCCGGAGCGTGCCGCCGAGTTTCCTCAACCAACTCCGCGATCACCCCAAGCGCGGCGGAACTCACATCACCTTCCAGGTTCAGCAGCAGGCGCCCTAACGCCAGCGCCTGCGCGGGCGGAGGTTGCGCCTGGATCGCCCTGCGCAGCTTCCCGCCGAGCGACTGAAGATCGCGCCGCGGCAGCGTCGGCCGTCCGGCGCCGGTCTGGCCCCGGAAGATTCCGGGCCGCACCTCGGAGACGCGATTGGCCTTCTTGGCCTGCAACAGGGCCGCACGCACGTCCGCCGGGGACGACTGGGCGGCCATCTCGATCAGGTCGATCGGGACTCCGTCCTCTTCCACGGAGGTAAGGAACTCGATTTGTCTGCCGATAGTTGAAGTGCGGGTCACGTTTCTGCTCTCACGCGGGGTAGGTCGGAATCTACCTCACTGCGGATGTTTGTGCAGTGCCGATATTTCGACCATCCGGGGTAGACCGAGAAGCACGCGGAACAGCCTCAGAAAGGGCTCGATACAGCATGTCTCTCTTCTCTTGCATCAACCTGACCGACGAGATCACGAACTCGGCGCAGGCCGTGGACGAGGCCGGCTTGCTGGCCGAAATGGGTGGCGATCGAGGCGCGCTGGCTCTCGATCTCGTGCGACGCTCGCTCTCCAACGACGACGGGGCTCTGTTCGATGCGGAAGCCAACAGCCTGCCCGAGCCGATCCTGGACGCCGTGGCCAACCTGCTCGTGATCGCGTCCGACAACGACCTCAGCTTCGAGTTCATCTCGGCGGCGCCGGAGAACGTGATGGAGTACGCGCGCAACCGCCGCGTGCGCATGACGTTCGACATCGAAGACGGTGGGATCAAGGCGGCGATGCAGCACACGCTACGTCACCCGTCCTGGCTGGCCGCGGTGGAACTGCCCACGGAGGCGCTGGCCGCCGCGACCTCGTAGGCCCTGCTCTCCCCGAATTGCGATAGCACAAGAACGACCCGGCATGTGCCGGGTCGTTCTTGCGTCTCTTCGATTATCTCCCAGTGGGGCCGACCGCTAGACGCCGCCCGCGACGTCCAGCACGATCTTGCCGAAGTTCTGATTGGCTTCCATGTAGCGGTGTGCCTCAGCCGCCTCGCGCAGCGGGAAGACGGAATCGATCACCGTCTGCATGCGACCGTCAACGAGCGTCGGCTCAAGGTGCTTTTGATATTCCCGCGTGATCTGCGCACGAGCCTCCAAGGGGCGCGATCGCATCACCGTGCCGAAGACCTGGAGCCGACGGCTGAGAATCTGACCCA
>CAUYZA010000277.1:0-4341 GCA_963577225.1 Dehalococcoidia bacterium
ACGCCACGGCCACACTGACTCCGGCCGCAGCGCTCACGCTGTCCTACGCGGTCGTCGATGCCCCCCTGCCGGACCCGCTGCCCTCGCTGCGGATCGGCTTCAACGCCTGGCTTGGCCGCGACTCGACCGCCTCCGAAGTCGTTCAGAACGGGCAGATCCTTTGGAAGTGGAACGTTGACGCATGGATTTCGTTCGTCAAGACCAACTCCGGTCTCGAATTCGGCAGCGACTATGACCTCACGCTCGGCGACGTGCTCTTCCTCGCGGAGCAGTCTTAGCCCGGGAGCTCCAGTCGCTCGCCCAACTCCGCAAGATCTCGCACCACCATCACCGGAGCCACGCCCGGAGGAAGATTTTCATCGCGCCGGTTGACCCAGATACACGGCACCCCAAGGCGGCCCGCCGGAATCACATCGTGAGTGAGCGACGCCGCGATGTGCAGCTGCTCGCGCGGTCCGATGCCCAAGGTTGCTTGCGCCTCCAGCCAGTGCTGAGGGGCGGGCTTGTAGCTGCGCACGTCCTCAGCCGTCACCAGCAGATCGAACGCGACGCCTAGCTTGCGCACCGATCCGCGCAGCCCGGCGCGGGTCACGTTCGAGAGAATCGCCTGCGGCAGACCACCGGCGCGCAACCGCTTCAGAAACGGGTGCGCATCGGGAAACGGTTCCCAGTCGGCCAGCGACGCCGCGAAGCGTTTCGCAGCGCTCTCCCCCACCACCAGGCCGAACTTGGTCGCGCAGCGGGTCAAGCTGAGCGCCAGCACCTCGTCGTAGGAACGGTATTGCTCCCCCTCGACCTGCAGCTCGATCGCTTCTCGCCGCGCAACGAATCCGGCTGCCGAAGCGTCGTCAAGATCGACCTCCGCCAGCTCGGGCACCTGCGTCAGCGCCGCGCGGATACCCGACTCCCAATCGATCAGCGTGCCGTAGCAGTCGAAGCTGTAGACCCGCGTCAGATCGACGACGTTCATCGAGCGTCGTTGCCCCACTGCACGGCGTCTTCCCCAAAGCGGTCACGGACGCCCCGCAGAGCACCCTCCAACTCGACCGCCAGGTCCCGTTCTGCCGGATCGGCGGCCGCTGATTCCGTTGCCGTTTTGGTCTCGACGCTACCCGGCTGGTCGAACAGCCCTAGCTGGCCGAATGTTTCCGGCGGCGCCAAGTTGGACACGCCTACGCCGACGAGCCGGAAGCGCCGCCCACCCCCGACCTGCTCGCCGAGCAACTCCAATGCCACCGTCTCCACGACATCCCCATCGTCGGTTGGCGCCAGCAGGGTGCGCTGCCGGGTGAACGTGGTGAAGTCAGAGAGCCGCAGCTTGATCTGGACGGTCCGAGCCCGTAACGACGAGCGCTTCAAGCGTCGCGCAACGCTACGCGATTGTTCCTTGACCGGTTCCGCCAGGGCATCCAGGTCGCCGATGTCGGCCGCGAACGTCGTCTCCGAGGAGATCGACTTTGCCTCGCGGCTGACCTCCACACCGCGCTCGTCCTCGCCGGCCGCCAAGCGGTGGAACCATTCGCCGCGCACGCCGAATCGCTCGATCAGCCAGGGCAGCGGTCGCTCCGCCAGCTCGCCGATCGTTTGCACCCCGGCTTTGGTCAGTCGCTCCGCTGTCTTCGGCCCCACCCCGAGCAAGTCGCGCACCGGCAGTGGCGCCAGAAACGCGCGCTCGGTCCCGGCCGGGACGACGGTCAGCCCGTCCGGCTTGTCCATGTCCGACGCAATCTTCGCCACCGACTTGGAACTCGCCACGCCGCAGGACACGGTCAGCCCGGTCACTGCCAGCACGCGCGCACGGATGAAGCTGGCGATCTCTTCCGCCGTCGAGCCGGAGTCGACGCGCTGGGTCACATCGAGGAAGGCCTCGTCCATCGAGAGCGGTTCCACCAGGGGCGTCACGCCGTGGAAGATGTCCATCACTTGCTCGCTCACCTCGCGGTAGCGTGAGAAACGGGGGGAGATGATCTGGGAGTGGGGACAGAGCCGCACGGCCGTGCGCATCGGCATCGCGGAATGACAGCCGAACGTCCGCGCCTCGTAGGAGGCCGCCGCCACGACTCCACGCGCCTGCGGCGACCCGCCCACGAGCACGGGCTGGCCGCGCAGCTCCGGATTGTCGTGTTGTTCCACCGACGCGTAGAACGCGTCCATGTCGGCATGGATAATGTTGCGGCGCGGGCGGGCAGCCATGCGCCAAAGCTAACAGATTCAGAACGGGTGTTCGCTCCGCGAACAGGACGGCACGATCCCCGTCTCGACGAGACAAGGAGCCCCGCGATCGGACTGCTCGATCGACTCCGCCCCAACCCCGCGAGCCGCGAAGCGACCCGTCTCCTGCAGGAGACGGAAGCCGCGCTGGCCGACATCGAACGCCGCCAACTGCGCGGCGACGATCCGGCCCCGCTGCGCCAAGCGGCCGCGGAAGCCGCCGCGGCGCTCGAGCGCGCTCAGCGCGACGGCTACCGCGACCACGAGCACTTCCAGCTCCGCCTCGCCCAAGCACTACTCTTGCAAGGCCGGGTCCAAGAAGCGCTGGCGCCCGCCTACGCCGCTGCCCGCGCGCGGCCCTACGACGTCGACAGCCGCGTTATCCACGGTCGTATCCGCCTCGCCCTCCATGAAGTCGAGGCTGCGCGCCACGAATTCGCCTCCGTTCTCGAAGAGTTCGGCGGCGACGCCGACGCCAACGCCGGCCTGCGCGCTGCTCACCTGGCGGCGGGTGAGTTACCGCTCAGCACGGACGAAGAGGTCGAGACGGGCGCCGACCGCGAGACCGGGGCTGAGTTCCTGGTCGCGAGCTGGGAGCTGGCCGGCGTCGTGCGAGAGCGGATCGACGCGGTCCAGGCGGCGGCCCCGGATCCCGGCCTCGTCCTCCTCCTGGAGCGCACAGTGCTCGCGCGGCAGCGTCGACGCCAGCAGAGCGGCTAATCTCGACGTGAAGCGCAGGAGGCGACGATGGGTGTCCTCGATCGATTCCGCCGCGCCGTCCAGGACCGCGCCGGTATCCCTCCCGAGCAGCGCGAGATCGGCCCCAGCTTGGACGACCTCGACCGGCTACGCCGCGCGCTACGCGTCGAGGCGAACCGCGTTGGCCGATCCACGAACCTCTCGCTTTCGATCTTCCTCGAGCAGACCGAGATCGCGGTCGCCGGTCTCGATATCTACGCGATGTTCAACCATCTCGCCGCAGAGGGAGAGCTGACCAACTACCGCCAGGACTCCTTCGGGCACGCCCACTTCGACATCGGGACGCTCGACTTGCCCGACTAGTCGTCTCGATTAGTCCAAGCCGTCGAACGCGCGCACCAAGCCCACCAACACTTCGGGCAGCTGCATCGGTAGGAAATGGCTACTCTGCGGCACCATCTGCAGCTGCGCACCCGGGATCGCGCGCGCGGCCCCCTCCGTCATGCGCCGGTACTGCGGCTGCGACTTCTCGCCCCAGGTCAGCAAGAGCGGGCAACGGATCTGCTCGATCGCGGGGAACGGATCGACGGTCCCCTCCAGCACCCGGTTGCGGCCGATCGCCGATGAGATCACGAAGTTGATCTCCGCCTCCAACTCGGGCCGGCAGAGCAGCCGCACCGCGCCCTCCGCTTCCGCCTCATCCGACGCTTCAAACCCGGCCACGACGTAGTCCCACAGCGCCGACGCGCGCCACCCGTTGAACGGCAGCCGCGACCCGTAGCGCGCGAACGCCTCCTCGCGCGAAGCGAACTGCCCGCGTCGCTGCCGTCCATTGCCACCCTCATCCGGCGGCCGCAACTCCGGTTCAGCCACGCTGGGATGCGCCACCGTCGGCTCGAAGGCGAAGACGCGGCGAAAGAGGTCGGGGCGCCGCCCCGCCACGAGCAGCACGTCGGTTGCGCCCGCGCTGTGCGCGACGGCGTAGACGTCGCGCAGCTCCATTGCGTCCAGCAGGCCGGCCAGATCATCCGCGAAATCCGCAAAGCCGTAGTTCTGGCCGCTGCCGGGCGTCGGCACCGGCTTCGAGCTCTGGCCGTGGCCGCGCCGGTCGTAGGAGTAGACCACGTAGTCGTCGGCTAGCAGCTCGGCCACGACGCGCCAGGTCAGCGCCGGGA
The DNA here is from genome assembly GCA_963577225.1 of Dehalococcoidia bacterium. Lineage (GTDB taxonomy): Bacteria > Chloroflexota > Dehalococcoidia > Bin125 > Bin125 > JAPUIR01. The sequence continues at coordinate 4,086 of CAUYZA010000277.1, forward strand.
AGCCCGACCCGCTCATACACATGACCGCCGGACGCCCCGAGGCCGGATCGCCCCAGCGCAGCACCCGCAGTTGCTGTCCGTTCGCCTCGACGAACTCGCTGGCCGACTCCATCACGCCCTCCTGCATGCGACCACACTGGCCGACTAGGCGTCAAACTCCAGCACGTGCTGCACGACCGCCTCCGGCTGCTCCATCGGCACGAAGTGGGATGTCCCCGCGACCGTCTCCCGCCGCCCGTCCGGCACGCCTTCCACG
>CAUYZA010000278.1:0-4319 GCA_963577225.1 Dehalococcoidia bacterium
CTGACGCAGGTTGCCGCGTTCCGCTCGATGGCGGACGCGTGGCAAGTCGCCCGAGTGTCTGGCTTGTAGATAACTAGTACAATATATGTATTGTTGTGATGAACAAACTAGAGTGGTTTATTCTGATCAGTGGAGTGGTGTAATTCGGTCGTCGGTCGAGACGATGGCTGCCGGAATCCCAGCCCCTCCATTGGATCTGGACTCCGTCGCGAGGGCGGATCTGGGCGTGCGGCGTTGGCCGGACGTACGCCAACCGCTTCGAGCGGTATCCTGCGCGAAAACGTGGTGGACAAGCGGATTTGCGGTGGAGTGATAGGGGCGGACAATGAAATTCGGCGTGCTGCAGTTCTTTAGCTGGCCGCAGCGTCGGGTGGCGCTGGAGACGGTCTACGAGCGCGCGCTGCAGCGCATCGATGTGATGGACCAGACCGGCTACGACGCCGTTTGGCTGGCGGAGCACCACTTCAACACGTATTCGGTCTGTCCCTCAGTGCACATCATGGGCACGCACATCTCCGCGCGCACCAAGAATCTGCGCATCGGCACGGCGGTCTCGCTGGCCGGCATGTACCACCCGCTGCGCCTGGCGGAAGAGGTTGCGTTGCTCGACGTGCTCTCCGGCGGGCGCGTCAACTGGGGTGCAGGCCGCGGCTTCGACCCGACGGAGTTCCGCGCCTTCGGCTTGACCGCCGAGGACAGCTCGGCCAAGTTCCGCGAGAACGTCAACGTGGTGCTCGCAGCCTGGCGCAACGAGCGCCTGACCTTCCACGGCGACTATCACCATTTCGACGAGATCGAGGTGCTGCCCAAGCCGCTGCAGGATCCGCACCCGCCGGTCTGGATGGCGGCGTCGTCGCCGGGGGCGATCGAATGGGCAGCGGGCGAGGGGCACTCGATCATGATGGATCCGCACTCGTCGCACGTCGATCTGGCGTCGAAGCATGCGCTCTACCGCAAGACGCTGGAGGCGCACGGCTATTCGATTGAAGGTCGCGAGATCCCGATGGCCAGGCTCCTCGCCATCGCTCCGACGCACGACGAGGCGGCCGAGATCGCCCGCGCGGGTGCGCAGTGGACGGTGGGTGCCTACGCCCGACCGAAGACGATCCAGGCGTTGACCCTGTCCGCTGTGGATGAGGATGACGCCGCGGCCCAACCCGTGGAGGAAGTGGACCCGGTGCAGCGCTATGTCGATGACGTGATCGTCTACGGCACGCCGTCGGAGGTCGTCGACAAGCTCGCGCAGCTGCGCGAGGAGATGTCGCTGGAGTACCTGCTCTGCTCGCCGCTCAGCCACAGCACGTTCATGTCGTTCAGTGAAGACGTGCTGCCGAAGCTGGCCTAGGTCGGCCGCGGTTTTGCCGGGGCGGCAGGGGGTACCTTGGCGCTGGGGCCTAATAGCCGGGGTTTGTCAGCTGCAGTTTGTCAGCCGGGGGACGCGTCGATGGCAAGCGTTGAGGGCAACATGACCGAGCGCATGACACGCTTCCGAGAGGGCGTGGAGCTGGCCTCGGCCCGCTACATGGAAGTGGGCGACTGGGCAGCGGTTGTGGAAGTCGCGCGCGGCTTGGACGACGAGCCCCTCGTCGTTGGGGCAGCGCTGGCTCGGGATCTCGCGGCCGACGGCGTCGAGACGGGCGTTCTGCGCGTGCCGGACGTCGATTCGCCGTTGGAAATGGCCGACGCCCCCGTGGGCCTGGTGCGGGGCGTCCTGGGAGTGGCGGAGACGGGCTCCGTGCTACTGGTCGAACCGAGCCTGTCAGAGCGCGTCGTCTCGATGCTGTGCCACATCCTGGTGCAGGGGATCGCGCGGGAGTCGATCGTGGATTCACTGGACGACTTCGCGGCTTGGATGCAGGCCCACGCCGTCGAGTCGCCCTACGCCACCCTGACGACGGGGCCCTCGCGCACGGCCGACATCGAGCGCGAGCTGACGATCGGGGTGCAAGGGCCGCGGGAGGTCGTCGTGGTGGTGGTGGGATGAGGCCGTTTCGCGAGCGCTACCGCACCGCCCTCAACGACCACAATGTGCGCGATGGCCTGCTCGTCTTCCAGCGCTCCTGGCGCGAGACGCGCGACGAGCGCATGACCGAGCTGGAGGCGCTGACGGGCGTAAGTTTCGAGACGTTGCGCCGCGAACTGGCGTCGGTCAAGGACGGCGTGATCGCCGACCTGGACGGGCACGTGGCGCGGTTCCGCGCCGCCGCGGAGGCGAACGGCGCAGTCGTCTACGAGGCGTCCTCCGCTGAGGAGGCCAATCGCTACATCGCCGATCTGTGCCGTGCGCGGGGCGTGGACGCGGTGATCAAGGGCAAGTCGATGGTCTCGGAGGAGATCGAGCTGAACGACTTCTTGGCCGGCGAGGGGATCACCGCCGTGGAGTCGGATCTGGGTGAGTGGATCCTCCAGCTGGACCGCGACCACCCCAGTCATCTCGTGATGCCGGCGATCCACCGTCGGCGCGATCAGGTGGCCCAGACCTTGGGCACGGCGTTGGGAACCCATTTCGATCCGGACGACATTCTCGGCATGGTGCGCAGTGCCCGCGGCGGTTTGCGAGAGGCGTTCCTGCAGGCGGGGGTGGGCCTGACCGGCGCCAACGCGCTGATCGCGGAGAGCGGCACGGCGATGGTGATCACGAATGAGGGCAACGCCCGGCTGACGGCCAGCCTCCCGCCGGTGCACGTCGTCACGGCAGGGATTGAGAAGATCGTCCCCACGTTCCAAGACGCGATCCGGCAGGTTCGGCTCCTGCCGCGCTCGGCGACCGGCCAGTCGATCACGTCGTACACGACGTTCGTTTCGGGCCCGACAGAGGGGCACGAGCTGCACATCGTCTTGGTGGACAACGGTCGACGCGCGATGGCCTCAGAACCGCAGTTCGCGAGTGCGTTGCGCTGTGTTCGATGCGGGGCCTGTGCCAACGTCTGCCCGCCCTACCAGATTGTGGGCGGGCATGGATTCGGCCACGTTTACCCCGGCGCGATCGGCCTGGTCACGACGCCGTTCCATCACGGGCTCGATGCCGCGGCCGGGCCGCAGAGCCTGTGTATCTCCTGCGGCGCCTGTGCGACGGTCTGCCCCGTCGCGATTCCGTTGCCGCAGCAGATCCTAGGGGTGCGCCGTCGCGTCGCGCAGGAGCGAGGGCTGCCGCTCTGGCAACGGCTGACCCTGCGCGCCTGGCGATCACGCCGGGCGGTCGATCTGGGCTTCCGCGCGATTGGCATGCTGAGCAGGCCGTTGCAACGCGACGGCGTGACCCGCGTACCGCGTCTTCTGCCCTGGTCGGAACGTTGGACCGCCTGGCGGACGCCCCCAGCGATCGACGCAACCCCCGCGCATTCACGAGCGGACTTGCACGCCTCCCGCGCGCCTCTTGCTAAGACGTCGGCGACCGGCCGTCGCGTGCTGCTCCATCTCCAGTGCTTGGCCGACCGGGTTACGCCCGAGACGCCGGTGGCAGCCGCGGCGCTGCTGCGGGCGGCCGGCGCCGAGGTGGTGATTCCTGCGCAGCAGCACTGCTGCGGGCTGCCCGCGATCGATGCGGGCGACGACGCCGCCGCCCGGGAGATGGCGCGCGATACGCTGCGCGCCTTCGGCGGAGTGGACGATGTCGTGACGCCCGCGCCCAGCTGCGTGGTCGCGATGCTGCACAGCTACCAGGACCTGTTCGCAGACGAGCCCACGTGGGCCGAACGCGCGACCCAGTTGACGGGGCGCGTCCACGATCTGGTGTCGTATCTGTCCGGGCCGGCGCGACTGCCGGCGGGCTCGCTGGCCCAGGGCGATTCCAGCCCGGTCGTCGTCGACCGTTTCTGCCAGAGCGCGAACTTCCTGGGAGCGGGCTCCCAGCTGGAAGATCTCGTGGCGCACTTGTGCAGTGTCGAAGTAAGTCTTCTGGCCGAGGCCGACACCTGCTGCGGTTTCGGCGGGATGACCTCTCTGGGGAACCCGGAGCTGTCGGCGGGGATCCTCGAGCGCAAGATTTCCGCCCTGGCGGACACGGGCGTCCGCACCGTGATCACGGCCAATCCCGGCTGCGTGATCCACTTGAGGGGCGGTGCGCACGCTTCAGGTCGCCTCTTCGACGTACAGCACGTCGCTGAGTACCTGGCCGCGCGCCTGCAGACACAGCCGGATGAGCCGATCGGATAAGTCGATCGGCTTATCCGGCTGATCAATCCGATCGCATTAGCCACATGGGCGAGTACAATCGGCCTCCCCAAAAAACTGTCTCATCGCACTAATTCGCACTACAGGTATTGACCATAGAATGGCATCGTGTATTACTAGTAGATACTGGTCTCTTGGGGGGGGGC
>CAUYZA010000279.1:0-4293 GCA_963577225.1 Dehalococcoidia bacterium
CATCGAGAAGACCAGCGCCGACCCGACCCCGCTCAGCATCCGGAACCCGATCACCGCCTCAATGCTGCCCGAGAACAGCTACCCGACCGCCGCCGCCGCATACGTCAGCATCCCCACGATCAGAAACGGCTTGCGCCCAAAGCGATCCGCCAGGCGCCCGCTCCACGGACTGATGAACACCTGCGTCAACGCGAACGCCGAGAACGTCAGCCCCACCTGCGCGCCCGTTGCCCCCAACGACCTCGCATGCACCGGCAGGATCGGTGTCACCATCCCCAGCCCCAACGCGGCCATGAACATGGCGAAGGCCAAGACCACGAAGGTTCGGTTGATCAACGCCCCCCCTCCCTGTCAGCGGGCCCTAGTCTCCCGCTGCCCCCTACCCAGGTCCACGTTGCGCCATCGTTGTGAACGCTGCCTGCCGTCGACGCCTTAGGTCTCGGCCACGTCCTCCGGGCGATGCACCGCGAGGTGCAAAAGGGCTGCCAGCACCGCGCCGATGGCTGGCGCCACCCAGTAAATCCAGTGGTCCGACCAGACCCACGCGATCGCGGCCGGACCGAACGAGCGGGCGGGGTTCATTGACGCGCCCGAAATCTCGCCGGCGAACGTCGCTTCTAGCCCCACCACCATCCCGGCTGCGGCGGCGATCAGCACCAGCGGCGCGTGGTGCTGATGTGCGACGGCGAAGATCACGTAGATCAGCATGAACGTCAGCACGATCTCGAAGCCGAACGAGGTCCAGACATCGCCGCTGGGCAACGTCGCCCCCAGCGCGCCCGGACTGCCGTGGAACAGCCCGTGCAGCACCGAGGCGGCGATCAAGGCCCCCACGATCTGCGCCGCCATGTACGGCAACACCAGCCGCGATGGGAAGCGCCCCGCCAGCCACAGCGCCAGCGTGACGACGGGATTGATGTGTGCGCCGCTGATGCGACCGAAGGCGAGCACCATCGTCGCGACGGCCAGCCCGAAGGTGAGTCCGATCCCCACGCGGGTGACGTCGCCCCCCGTGTACGCGTCGACGGTGGCCGCTCCCGCGCCGAAGAAAACGAGCCCGAACGTTCCTGCGATCTCCGCCAGCAGCACACGCGGCAGATCGGGCAGGCGTCGCACGGAGTTTTCCAACAAGGTGAAGTGGCCGCCGGGGTCAGCCATCGAGCCGGCCCCCACTGAGTAATGCCTCCACGCGTGAACGAATTTCGTCGCGGACGCGGCGCACCTCGACGAGCGGCGCGCTGGCCGGATCTGCCAGTCCCCAATCCTCGTCCGCGCGTAGCCCCGGGCAGGCCTGCTCAATGCTGCAGCCCATGGAGATCACCCGGCCGGCGCCCTGAGCCAGATCGTCGGTCAGCATGCGCGGAGTGGCGTCGAGTTCGACGCCAACCTCTGCCATCGCTTCTCGGACGACGGGGTCTACCCGATGAGCCGGTTCGGTTCCCGCCGAGGCAGCCTCGATGCGACCTTCCGTGAGCGCGCCCACCCAGGCCGCCGCCATCTGCGATCGCCCCGCGTTGTGGACGCAGACGAAGAGGTAAGCGGGTTGTTCGCTCATCGGGTCCCCCAGCGGAGTGCACCCGGTAAACACCGGGCGGTTCCGGCACGAAGCGTAGGCAGCCCTGGGGCTATCTGGAAGTCCCGCGACCCGCCTCGATGTATAAGCGCCCTGGTACGCTCGCACCCGCGCCTCGACGGATGGCGCCCGGCGGTTGAGATCTGGGGGAGATCTGTCATGCCCGACAGCGCCAACGACACCAACGGCGAAGCCCACCCACACACGAACGCGCTCGCCCAAGAGACCAGTCCCTACCTGCTCCAGCACGCCCACAACCCGGTCGACTGGAATGCCTGGAACGACGACGTCTGGGAGCGCGCCAAGCGCGAGGACAAGCCGGTCCTGGTCAGCATCGGCTACGCGGCCTGCCATTGGTGCCACGTGATGGAGCGCGAATCCTTCGAGGATGAAGAGATCGCCGCGCTGCAGAACGAGCTCTTCATCAACATCAAGGTCGACCGCGAGGAGCGCCCCGATGTCGACGACATCTACATGGAGGCGATCCAGTTGATCCACGGCCAGGGCGGTTGGCCGCTCAACGTCTTCTGTACGCCGGAAGGGCTGCCCTTCTACGGCGGCACCTACTTCCCGCCCCAGGGTCGTCAGGGCATGCCCGGCTGGCCCGACGTGCTGCGCTCTGTCGCCAAGGCCTATGAGCAGCAGCGCGACAAGGTCTCGGCGCAGGGCCAAGCCATCATCGAGCGGATCGAGGGGCGGGCCACCGCCCTCGACGACGGATCGTTGCCGGACCAGGATGAATCGTTCCGGCTCGCCGCCGACGCGATCATGCAGAGCTACGACGCCCGGGAGGGCGGCTACGGCGGCGCCCCCAAGTTCCCCCAACCCTTCTTCCTCGGCTTGCTAATGCAGGGTGCTGTTGCACAGGAGGACGAGCGGGCCAAGGAGCAGGTGCTCTGGACGCTGCGCAAAATGGCCGAGGGCGGAATCTACGACCAACTCGCGGGCGGCTTCCATCGCTACGCCGTCGACGCCAAATGGCTGGTCCCTCACTTCGAAAAGATGCTTTACGACAACGCCCTGCTGCCGCCGCTCTACCTCGACGCGGCGCGGCTCAGCGGCGACCCCTTCTATGCCCGCATCGCCGAAGAGACGCTCGACTACCTCGTGCGCGAGTTGCGCACCCCTGAGGGTGCCTTCCACGCCTCGACCGACGCGGATTCGGAGGGCGTCGAGGGCAAGTACTTTGTCTGGTCGCTGGACGAAGTCAACACCATTGTCGGAGACGACGCCGAACTCTTCGCTGCCTACTACGACGTCAGTCAGCGCGGCAACTTCGAGGGCTCCAACATCCTCAACGTCACCGCGCCCATGACGGAGGTCGCCGAAGCGGCGGGAACGGACGTCGAGCAGGCCTCGGCCCGCTTGTCCGCCGCCCGCGAGAAGCTTCTCGCGGTCCGCGCAGAGCGCGTGGCCCCCGCTACCGACACCAAGGTGATCGTGGCCTGGAACGGCATGGCGATCGACGCTCTGGCCCGTGGCGGGGCCCAACTGGACGCCCCCCGCTTCGTCGAGGCCGCCGCCGCCGCCGCCACCTTCCTACTCGACACCCTGCGCGACGACGCCGACGGTGGGGGCCTGCACCGCATCTATGCGGGCGGGCGGGTCTCCGTCGCGGCCTTCCTCGACGACTACGCGGCACTGGCCGACGCCCTGCTTTCGCTCTACGAAGCAACCGCCGACGAGCACTGGTTCCGCGAGGCGCTTGGCCTCGTCGAGGAGATGCTGGCGCGCTACTGGGACGACGAGGCCGGTGGCTTCTTCACGACCGGCGACGGCAACGAGCGGCTCGTCGTGCGCAACAAACCCGTCCACGATGGCGCCACGCCCTCCGGTAACTCCCTGGCCGCGCGGGCCATGGCGCGCCTCTATGCCCTCACCTCGGATGGTGCGCTGGCTGATCGCATAGAGGCGCTGGTCGCGGCTCACGGCGCCATCCTCGCCAAGGCGCCCACGATGATGCCCCTGCTAACCTTGACCCGCGACTGGCTTAGCCGACATCAGACCGTCGCCATCGTCGGGCCGGACGCGGCCTCATGGCAGGATCTCGTCGACGCCGTGCGCGACGGGCCGCCGCGCAACACGATCCTGATGCGGCATATCAGCGGCGAGCCGAGCGAGGTGCCCCAGCTCGAAGGCAAAGTCTCGATCGACGGCGCGCCCACCGCCTACGTCTGTCACGGCTTCGCCTGTAGCGCACCCGTCACCAGCGCCGGCGAATTGACCGAGCTGTTGCAGGCCGGACTGCCCCGCTAGCCGATCACGCAATAGCCGCTCAGCCTGGCTCGAAGCCCGCCGCGAGGAGTGCGAACCCCTCGAACCCGTCGAGTCGAAGCTGTCGAGCCTCCGTGTATCCGGGAGAGTCGTACCAGGTCTGGAACCGCTCTTCCGAGTCGAACTCTGCTATCACCAGGCGCTGATGCGGCGCATCGCCCTCCATGGTCTTTGGGGCGTCATCCGCCACCAGCAGGCATACCCCTTCGCTAGGCATGGTCGCGCCGGCCTGTGCCAAATACTCATCCAGCTTCTCTTGATCAGTGATGGTGTTCTGGACCACGAAATAAACGGGCGGCATTGTGATCTCCCGCAGTGAAGTTGACGAACTGGCGGTTCCAATGCGAGACGACCCAGGGTAGCGCCCAGGCCCAGGGCAAGTTCGCGCCCGCTACTCCAGCAGCACGGTGACGTCGACCACCTGCAGATCGAGCACGGCGACGACC
>CAUYZA010000280.1:0-4274 GCA_963577225.1 Dehalococcoidia bacterium
AAGAGGAGGCTTGCCGGAACGTATTGCTCCAGGAGGGCGTTGTCGTTCAGCCAGCTCCAATCCTGAGCCGCGAGCGTGAGGTCGTAGCTGCGCACGACTGACTGGTCGAAGACGAAATCGAAAGGGTTGGCGGTAGCCGTGTTGACGCCGAAGCGAACGACGTCGGGTCCAAGGTTGCGAGGCGGCGGCGCGTCATCGAAGGCCGACCAGCCGACCAAGAAGATGGCCAGGCTGAGCGCCAGTACGCCGGCCGCCGCTTATTTGCGCTGAAGCATTGAGGGAGCATATCGAACATCGTCGCGCGGCAGGCCGGGGTCGCACCCGCAGAGATGAGGTCCGCAGATGACACTCGCCGAGATCGTGGGCCCCGCCGTGTCGTTGCCGAGCCGAGTAGAGCGCAAGTTCGTGTTGCCCGAGGTGCGGACGAGAGCGGCAGCGGCGTGGCTGCGACACGCCTGCCGTCCGGCGCGGGAGTTCGCGAGCGGCAGCGTGACCAGCTGCTATTTCGACGCGCCGGAGTTGGCGGCCTATTTCGGATCGGCGGACGGTGCGTGGCAGAAGGCGAAGGTGCGGCTGCGGTGGTACGACGACTGGTCGGTTGAGGCCTCCCCGGGGCAGACCTCAACGACCGGCTTCCGCTCGTTCAACCTACCCGTCTTTCTCGAGCTGAAGGGGCGCACGGGGGTAGAGAGCTGGAAGCGCCGGCTGCCGCTGGCGTTGCCACGCGAGGCGCTGAGCGAGGCGCTGGCGTGCACCGCACGTTCTTGCTCGGCGGCCCGGCCATAACAGCGCTATTCATCGCAATCCAGTTCTCCCTTCCGCTGTCATTGGGTTTGCTTGGAGCGCTGTCGTTCGTGCGCTTTCGCACGCCAATCATGGACCCAGCCGAGATCGGCTTCCCGCTGCTGCTGATCGCCTCGTCGATCGGGGCGGCGACGTACAACTACGAGCTGGTGGGCTTGCTGTATGCGCTGGTCTTCGCCGTGCTCGTGCTGCAGCAGTTTGAGCGGCTGCCCTTCGTCGATCGAGGCCAGCGCGATCTAATCGTGACGGTACAGACGGCAAACTACGGGGACGAGGGGGAGCGCGTGCTGGCGTTCCTCGGCGAGCGCCTCAGTGGTCTGCGGCACGAGAGACTTTCCACCTTGGAGGGCTTCCGTCAGTCTCCACGTGCGCTTCCGCTCATCGGCGCTAGGCGACCGCTGGGGGCAATTCAGCCGGGAGTTGAACGCGCGGATCGCGCCAACGACTGCAGAGGTTTATGTCTCCTAGCCCCGAGGGTTACCGGTGGATCGCTCGACTTGGTCCAGACGACGCTCGAGGAAGCGACGCTCGACGGGGTTGGAACAGAACGGGATCGCGCGACGGTAGGCGTCGGCCGCTTCAGGCAGATGGTCGCCACGGCGCAGAAGGTCGGCGCGGGTGGCGTGCAGAAGGTGGTAGCGATCGAGTTCGCCGCCGGCTTCGAGTTCGTCGATGATCCGCAGCCCGCGCGCGGGACCGGCACCGGCTGAAAGGTCGCTCATGGCGACAGCGACGGCGCGATTCAGCTCCACGACCGAGGTGGGTTGTAGTTTGGCCAACTCGGCGTAGAGCAGTCCGATCTGCGGCCAATCGGCGTCGGCGGCATCGGTCGGCTCGGCATGGAGCGCCGCAATCGCCGCCTGGAGCTGCATGGGACCGGGCCGGCGCATGCGCAAGGCCCGCTCGACCATTGCCGAGCCTTCGTCGATCTGGCTCCGGTTCCAGCAGGTGCGGTCCTGGTCCTCGAGCGTGACGAGGTCGCCGTTGGCATCGGTGCGCGCTTCGCGACGAGCGTCGTTCAACAGCATCAGCGCCAGCAGGCCCCACGCTTCCGGCTCATCGGGCATGAGCTCGACGAGCAGGCGGGCGAGGTGGATCGCTTCGGAACAGAGGTCGCTGCGGATGAGGGCATCGCCGCTGCTGGCGGAGTAGCCCTCGTTGAAAACGAGGTAGATCACGCTGAGCACGCCCGTGAGTCGCTCGGGCAGGCGATGATTGGGCGGCACCTCGTAGGAAATGCCAGCGTCGCGGAACTTGCGCCGTGCGCGCACGAGCCGTTTGGTCAGGGTGGACTCGGACACCAAAAAAGCGCGGGCAATCTCCGGCGTGGTGATCCCGGCTACGGTGTGAAGCGTGAGCGCGATCTGTGTCTCGGGTGCCAGAGCCGGGTGACAGCAGGTGAAAATGAGCCGGAGGCGATCGTCCTTGAAGAGGGCTTCTCTGTCCAGCAGAGCTGGCATGTCGGCGGGGTCCTCACTCTCGGTAACGGCTCGCTGAGACTCCAGAAGGGCGTGTAGCTGATCCTGTTTGCGCGTCAAGGCCTGGTCGCGACGGAGCAGGTCGATGGTTTTGCGGCGAGCCGTCGTAACGACCCAGCCGGCCGGCGACGACGGCCGCCATCGATGGGCCAACGCTCCAAGGCGACGAGCAGGGCATCCTGCAACGCATCCTCGGCCAAGGCGAAGTCGCCGCCGCACGAGCGGATCAGCGCAGCGATGACCGAGGCGCGGTCACTCCGCACGAGCTCCGCGACGGCTTGGGAGGCGTCGGGCGCAGCGACGGAGTGGGCCGCGAACTTCGGCGTCGACACGATTTGACGGTCGGCGGATTCGACCGGCCGGCCTAGCCCATGTCCATCACCGGACGTACCTCGATGTGGCCGGTGGTGGCCCAGGGGACGTGCGCGGCGAGGTCGATCGCGACATCGATGTTCTCGCAGTCGAAGGCGTAGTAGCCGCCGACCATCTCCTTGGTGTCGACGAACGGGCCATCTGTCGTGACCGTTTTCCCGTCGCGGATGGAGACGGTAGTGGCCGTGGCGGAGGGCTGTAGGGCGGCCCCGCTCTCCTGAGCGGCCACGCCGGCCGTATACTCACCGAATTCCATCCACGGGGCCATCTGGTCAGCGCTTGGCGGTCCATCCAGTTCGCCATCTTCTTCGTTGTAGAGCAGGAACATGTATTTCACGGGGCCCTCCTTGGGCTAACGATCGGCCGCTGGTGGGCTCTGTGGGACGCTTTCATGTTAATGACGAACGGGTGGGGTCGCAGAGGACAGGTCTGAACGCAGAAACCACTGATCTGACGGCTGTCCCGGGGTTCTCGCGGTCATGCAATCGATTAGTTGCGCATCAGGCGGCGACACCCTAGTCTCACATGCAACTAGGAGGTTGCTCATGGCGGATTCGACAGACCAGATCCGAAAAGAGATCGTCTTGCGCGCGCCGCAATCGCGCGTTTGGCAGGCACTGACGGATTCGACCGAGTTCGGCGAGTGGTTCGGCGCGCGACTGGAGGGGCCATTCCGGGAGGGTTAAGTGATCGAGGGACAGATCACGACGCCGGGGTTCGAACACCTGCGCTTCGAGGCGACGGTCGAGCCGGAGCGGCGGTTTTCGTTCCGCTGGCGTCCACAGATGAAGGACCCGGACACCGACTACACAGCGGTGCCGACGACGCTGGTTGAGTTCGTGCTGACTGAGGCGGGCGATGGAACGCACCTGACCGTGACCGAGTCCGGCTTCGACGCGATGCCGCGCGAAAGCGCCGCCGAGTTGCTGCGGCGCAACAGTGAGGGGTGGGCCGGCCAGGTCAAGAACATCGAGCGTCATGTCGACGGCTAGCCACTCATCCGAGTCCGGAGTGCGCGGCGCGGCGCCGCTCTTCGCCGCGCTCGGCGACCCGACGCGACTGGGAATCTTTGTGCAGGTCGCCTCAGGCGGGCCCCAGTCGATCAAGGGGTTGAGCGAGCGCGGCATGGTGTCGCGACAAGCCGTGACCAAGCATCTCTATGTGCTGTCGGAGGCCGGGCTGCTGCGGAGCTCTCGGCGCGGGCGGCAACACATCTGGGAGATCGAGCCGGAGCGGTTGGCCGACGCGCGCGCATACCTCGGCCGGATCGACGCGGACTGGGATGCGGCGCTGGGGCGTCTGCGGGCGTTGCTCGAGGGGGGCCCCGACGCTACTCGTTCGACATGATTACGGTGCCGGCGGCGGCGAACATGCCACCGGGGCCGTGCGCGATGCTGGTGTGGATGCCGTCGAGCTGGCGCTCGCCGGCCGTGCCGCGCAGCTGGAAGACGGACTCCAGCAAGGCGAACATGCCGTACATCCCAGTGTGGCAGTAGCTGAGGCCGCCGCCGTTGGTGTTCATCGGCAGCTCACCACCGGGACCGGTCTTGTAGATCGTCTTGCCGTCGGCGTCGGTCTTCGTGTCTTCCAACCAGGGGCCAACTTCGCCCTTTTTCACGT
>CAUYZA010000281.1:0-4273 GCA_963577225.1 Dehalococcoidia bacterium
CGTTGCCAGCGAAAGCTGATCCGGCGTCGCGACCATCTCGGCCCCCATTCGTCGAAGCGCTGCTCCAACCGATGTCTGGAGTCTAGCGTCGCGCCCTTCGACGATTGTCACCGACCGAACTCGCCCACGTTGTGTACGGGCGACGGATTGTAGGCTGCCAAGCGGGCACGACCCGGGAGGACCATCCATGCCGATCACCGTCTATGGCGCCCCCCGGTGCCCCGACTGCAAGCGTTCGAAGACGTTCCTCAGCGAACATCGCGTCGCCTACGACTGGGTCGACATCGATCAGGACTCGCGCGGTCTGCAGATCGTTGAAGAGCTACAGGACGGCGGTCGGTCCATCCCCACCATCGTTTTCGACGATGGCGCAGTCTTGGTCGAACCCACCAACGAGGATCTGGCGCGGCAACTCGGCCTCAACCTCGAAGCCGACTGCGACTTCTACGACCTCGCCGTCGTCGGCGCCGGCCCGGCCGGTCTGTCCGCTTCGATCTACGCGGCGCGTGAGGGCATGACCTGTGTGGTGATCGATGAGAGCGCCCTGGGCGGCCAGGCAGCACTGACCCAGCAGGTCGACAACTACCCGGGCTTCCCGAACGGCATCGAGGGCAAGGATCTGACCGATCGCTTCGTCGAGCAGGCGCGCCGCTACGGCGTCGAGCTGCTCTCCGCCGTCGGCGTCGAGTCGATCGAACCCGCCGGCGACGACTACATGCTCAATCTGCGCAGTGGCCAATTGGTCGGCGCGCATGCCGTCATTGTCGCCACCGGTAGTCACTACCGACGTTTGGACGTGCCCGGCGAAGAGACCCTGCTGGGAACCAGCCTCCACTTCTGCGCCACCTGCGACGGGCCGTTCTACCGCGGCGCGGATGAGCTCCTCGTTGTCGGGGGTGGCAATTCGGCACTGGAGGAGGCGCTGTTTCTGTTGCAGTTCGCCGACCGAATTCGGATCGCCGCGCGCGGGGAGCTCTCCGCCTCCCTCTTGCTGCGCGAGAAGGTAGCGAACGAGCCACGGATTACGTTGCACACGAACACCGCTGTGCTCGAGTTCAAGGGCAAGGATCGCCTGGAGGCGGTGATCGCGCGGGACGAGAGCGGCGCGACGCTGGAATGGCAGTCGAAGGCCGTCTTCCTCTTCGTTGGTCTCGAACCCAACACGGATTTCCTCGGCGAAACCCTCCAACTCGACGAGCGCGGCTTCATCGAAACGGACCTGCGCTTTGAGAGCTCGCTCGACGGCATGTTCGCGGCGGGCGACGTCCGTGCGGGGTCGACGAAGCAGCTCGGTGCGGCCGTCGGCGAGGGCATCACCGCCCTGATGATCGTGCGCGACCCTCTCCGCGTCCACGCGCACATTCCCACGGGCGACGGAAGCTACCGACCGGCGGCTGCTTCGCCGATCGGGGACTACGCATAGCTCAGGCCGCTCGTAGCCGGCGCGACCCTCCCGCGACGATTCCCGTCGTCAGTAACAACGCCCCGAACAGTGCCAGCGCGTTTTGCACGCCCAGCGCCTCCGCCGCCCCGCCCAACAGGATCGGCCCCAGCCAGCCCAGGTCGATCGCCAGATTCCAGGCGCCGATCATCCGACCGCGGTATTCGTCCTCGACGTTGGCTTGCAGCAGGATCCACTGCAGCGCGTCGACGGTGGCCATCGCCGCGCCCAGCAGCGCGGTGATGACCAGGACCGGCACGAAGAGGTCCGTCGCGGCCATCGCCATCAGCAGCCCACCGAAGCCACCAACGACGGCAAGCAGCAGCAACCCCTTGCGCTGGAAATTGCCCAGCAGCGCCAGCCCTGCAGTGCCGAAGATCGACCCCACCCCGGCCGCCGTGCCCAGCAGCCCGAGCCCTTCGGGCCCGACGTCCAGGATCTCGTTCGCGACAACCGGCATCACGGAATTGAAGGCGAAGCCCAGGTTCTCCACGACCACCATTAGCACGAGCAGCGCCGCCACGATTCGGATGCGGAAGACAATCCGCAAGCCGTCCCAAACGTCGTACCGGAAGGATCTGCTCACGCGTTGCAGCGGAGGGAGAGCTTGTACCCGAGAGAAGATGACCGCGGCGAACGCGAGAATCCCAGCCGCGACGAAGAACGTCTCGCCCACACCCACCTTGGCGATCAGGACGCCGGCGAAGATCGCGCCGATCGCGCGCATGCCGAGCGAGTTGAGACTGATCGCGCCCATCGCCCGTCGCGGTCCGACCATGTCCTGCACCAGAGGCTGCAAGGCCGTGTTGTTGATCGTCATTGTGCTGCCGCTCAACGCGATCAGCAGCAGGCCGACGATCGAGGGATCGTTGCTCAACGCGAGGACGTCGGTCGCGACGAGCGCGATCCCCTTCAGGATCGCGGAGGTCGCGAGCAGGACGGGTCGCGACACTCGATCCGCGAGCGTGCCCGCCACTGGGCCCATGATCGCGTTGGGCGCGGCACGCACGGCCCAGGCCAGCACCGTGAGGAAGACGGATCCCGTCTCCTCCAGCACCAACCAGCCCACCGCGGTGCGTTCCATCCACTGGGCAAACGCGAACAGCGCCGACGCTCCCAGCACGTAGCGAAACTCACCGGACGCGAACGCCTCTCGCGCGTTTTCCCAGGCGGTCCCCGCCACGCTCCGTTGCGACGCCTATTCAGACGTCGGCGGGCGCTGCTCGCTCACGAATTCCTCTTACTGCTGGTTTGGGCTCGCGATCGAGTCGTAGCCATGATGTCGGGCTTAACGACCGGGGTCAGGCTACTCCAAGGCTCCGGCCTCAGCCGCTGCCTGGATGGTGGCGTCGTCCACGCTGAGCACCGCGGACAGGATCTCGTGCGTCTCTTCACCCAGGCAGGGTCCCGCTTTGCGCAGCACAGCCGGCGTCGCCGAGAAGATCGTGACGGGTCCGTCATACGGCGTGGGCCCCATCTCGCAGTGGTCGAGCGTGACGAAAAACTTGCGATGCGCCAGCTGGGGGTCGTCGTACAGATCGGTCGGCCGTTGGACGAGCGAGACCGGCACGCCGGCGGCGGCCAGTGCGTCGACGACGGCCTCGTGCGTCTGGCCAGCGCACCAGTCGCGCAGTACAATCTCGATCTTCGACTTCGTCGCCAGACGTTCGGCCAGATCGTCGAACTTCGCATCCGCGAATGCGGCCAGCGGCACGACTCCCAGCAGCGCCTGCCACTGCTCGACGCTCTCCACCGCGATCGCGACGTAGCGCTCCGTCCCCTCCGTCTGGAAGACGCCGTGCGGGCAAGCTCGGATCGAATCGTGGCCCGCCGCCTGCTGCAGTGTGCCGTTCTCCAGGTAGTCCAGCAGCAGTGGTTCGAGGAAGTGGATCCCCGCCTCGCTCTGGGCCAGGTCGATGTATTGCCCCTCGCCAGTCCGTTTCTGGTACCACAGCGCCGCCGACAGGGCCGCGACGCCGTAGCGCGGGTTGATGAAGTCCGTGTATGCCCCCCACGTCCCCGCCGGTTTGCGGTCGGGCCAGCCGGTGAGGCGGTGGAGGCCCGACAGACAGGCCCCCTGTAGTCCGAAGCCCGCGTAGGTTCGATCCGGTCCGGTCTGACCGCGCATGCAGGTGCTCAACATCACGAGTTCGGGCCGTTCCTTGGCGATCGTGGCGTAGTCCAGCCCCAACTTTTGCATCGTGCCGGGTGTGAACGACTCCACTACGACGTCCGCCCACTCGATCAGCCGCCGCGCCAAGGCGCGCCCCTCCTCGGTCGCAAGGTTGAGCGCCAGCCCGCGCTTCGACGAATTGAAGTTCGCCATGAACTGCGACCGGTTGATACCCGCCTCGCCGTCCTTGAACGGCGGCCCCAGACGCAACACGTCGGGCCGGGTGACCGATTCGACGTGGATCACCGTCGCGCCGTGGTCGGCCAGCGCCTTGCTGATCAGCGGTCCCACCCCGACCCAGGCGAAGTCCGCCACCTTCAACCCCTCGAACGCAGCGCGGCGTTCTGCGTCGTTCGCCCCGCCCGAGACCGTGGCGGGCACCGCTTGCGAGAGCCGCTCTTGATCAGCGCCGAGCGCCGGCGCGGCCCGGTCCAGGCGCAGCGGCGTTCTCGCCAACTTGGCGAAGGGTCCGGGGTAGCGCCGACCCTCCAACTCGACCCAATAGTCGCGCGCGGCCAGGTGCGGGTCGGCGGCCACGTCGGCCATCGTGTTGAGTGGCGCCAGCATGAAGTCATGGGCGACTGCTCCCTGAAACAGCTCCTGCTGGCCGTGCGCCAGGATGAACGCATCGACGCGTTCCGCGATCTCCCACAGCCGCT
>CAUYZA010000282.1:0-4235 GCA_963577225.1 Dehalococcoidia bacterium
CAACGCCAACCCCGCTGGCGGCGGCCGCGACATCAACCTGCTTGACGTGCTGGACGTGAAATTCGGCCACCTCAACTTCGGTGTCGAGGCGAACGTGATCGAGGGTGGGAACGTTCATCCCGGCGACGCGGTAACCCTCGTCGAGGGCTGAGCACGGCAAACACGGTACGATCAGCCCGAAGGAGATCCGCGTGCGCGGCTTCCCCCAAACCTCGTGGGATCCGAACGAGCCGGCCGTGGAACGCTGGCTGCTTGAGGGCAAGGTGCGGGACTCGGCGCTGATCCCGTCGTCATCGAACTACGTGTTCTTGCTGGAGTTGGGCGCGCCCGGCGTCGAGCAGTCAGGCTTCGCGGTGCACAAGCCGGAGCGAGGCGAGACGCCGCTCTGGGACTTCCCGCCGTCGCTGTACAAGCGCGAGATCGCGACCTACCTGATCAGCGAGGCGCTCGGCTGGGGCCTGATCCCGCCGACGATCGAGCGCGAAAACGGACTCGAAAACGGACTCGGCTCGCTACAACTCTTCATCCCCGCGGACATGGGCTGCACCTTCTTCGACCTACGCGACGACAACGCGGACGCGATGCGCCGCTTCGCCGCCTTCGACTGGCTGACCAACAACGCCGACCGCAAGGGCGGCCACCTCCTGCAAGCGAGCGACGGCCGGATCTGGGGCATCGATCACGGCCTGGCCTTGCACAGCGAGGAAAAGCTGCGCACGGTGATCTGGGACTACGCTGGCCAGCGCCTGCCCAATGAGTGGTTGGATGAGATCGTCGCGCTCGCGGCGAAGCTAGAGGACGGCGGCACGGCCCAGGAGCAGCTTGCGCCGTATCTGGACGAACAAGAGCTGGAAGCGCTGCGCATGCGGGCTGCGTCGATCCTGGCACACCCCGTCCTGCCTGAACCGCCCACCTCGCGCCGCCCGTACCCCTGGCCCTTGATCTAGGATCTCCCGGCTCGGGACACGCCAAGCCCGGCGTAGACCGCTCGCTCTTCGGATAAACTCCAGCTCAGAGGAGACGAGCCGCATGCCCCCGAACTTCTCCAAATTTCAAGCCTTCAAGACCGAGGCTCCGCACGCGGGCCAGGATGCTCCCGATTTTCAGCGCCCCCTGCTCGATGGCGGCGAGGTGACCCTGTCCGAGCTGCAGGGCAAGGTCGTCGTGCTGCACTTCGGAGCGATCACTTGACCACCCTACCGGGGGGAGGTTCCCCCCTTCGAGGCGATGGCAAGCGAGTGGAGTGAACGCGACGTCCAGTTCTTCACGGTCTATGTGCGTGAGCCGCACGCCGGAGGTCAGTACCCCCAGCCCGAGACTCTGCAGGAGCGCACGCGCTACGCCAAGGACTGCGTGGCGTCCGACGGGCAGCAGATCCCCGTCATCATCGATGCCATCGGCGACGGCATTCACGCCACATACGGTGGCCTGCCGAACATGGTCTACGTGATCGACACGCGCGGGAAGATTGGCTATCGGGCCAGCTGGGCGAAGCATGATCAGGTGCGGGACGCCGTGGACTTGCTGTTGCGCTTCCACGAGGCGAAGCAAGCCGGCAGACCGGTCATGGGCGGCATGCCGGCCTGGAGCGAACAGGCGCTGCCGCCCGATCCCGATGACGGGGTGGGGGGCGTGATCCGCGCGATCGAGGTCTGGGAGCAGGCCGAGAACTACGACGAGCCCGAACGCTTCCTGGGCGAGGACGTGGCCGAAGTCTTCCGCCGCGCCTACAAGACGGCGACCGGCAAAGAAAGCGTCCGGCAGAGTTAGGCAGCCGGCTACGGCAAGAGCGGCTCGTCGGCCGTAATGCCTTCGGCGTAGAGCGCGTCGATCTCGGACGTCGTCAGTCCCAATTCGATGAAGATGTCGCGGTTGTGCTCCGCGAAGACCGGCGCCGCGCGCCGGATCGAAGCCGGCGTACGCGTGAAGCGCCAGGGCCATGAGGCGTAGGGGTAGACGCCCACCACCGGATGCTCGATATCGACGAAAAAGCCGCGCTGGTGCAGATGCGGGTCGGGCAACATCTGCCAGTTGGCCAGAACCGGCGCGGCCGAGACACCCGCGCGTTGCAGCGCCCACGCGATCTCATATTGCTCCAACCCCTGGGCCCAGGCACTGATGGCGTCGTCGATTGCATCGTGACTCGCCCAACGCCCCTCCAAGCTCGACAGAGCGGAATCAGCGGCCAGGTCGGGTCGTTCGATGACGGCGCAGAGCGCGAGCCAGTCGGCGTCGTCCTGGACGGAGACGGCGACCCACTTGTCGATCCCGACCGCGGCATAGGCACCCTGCGGAGCGAAGCGCGGGTCCCGGTTCGCCATCGGTTGGCGCAGCTCGGCGCTGGCCTGATACGACAGCAACGACTCGAAGCAGAAGCCGGCCCCTACTTCATTGAGTGAGATGTCGACCCATTGGCCCTCGCCACTCTCGCGGCGGTGCTCCAACGCGGCCATGATCGCGACCGCGCCGTGGATACCGGCCACGGGGTCGGCGTAGAACAGCGTCGTGCGATAGCGCGGACCGTCGGGCTCGTAGCCGGTGACCGCCGTCAGCCCCGACGTCGTTTCAATGTTCGAGCCGTAGGCGACCCAGTCCTTCGACGGACCCGTCGCGCCGAAACCCGACATGCTGACCATGATCAGGCGCGGATTGATCTCTTTGAGATCCTCCCAGCCGAGGCCGAGGTTGGGCATCACGCGCGCGCTGTTGTTCTCGATCAGCACGTCCGCGTTGCGCACCAGCTCCCTGAAAATCTCCTTGCCGCGCTCCTGCTGGAGGTCGATCACCACGTCGCGCTTGTTGCGGTTGAGGTGATTGAAGTACATCGCGCGGTTGTATCCCTGGCGCTGGAGGTCCAACTCCGGGCCGGGCCAGAACAACGCCCGCGTCGCGGGTCGGGCCGCCCACTCGACTTTGATCACGTCCGCGCCAAGGTCGGCCAGGTGCCGCCCCGCGATCGGTCCGGCCCAGTTCGCCGTCAGCTCGACGACGCGCAGGCCGCGCAAAGGCGGGTCGTGCTGCTCGGGCTGCAGCGGCCGGGCCGAGGCATCAGCCGTCGCGGGACTCCACTCCGAACGCAAGGAGTCGGTGTGCTGACCCAGCGTGGGCGCGTCGCCGGACCGCGCGGAGCGCGTGACGCTGAGCTGATAAGGCTGCCCCGGGAAGCGCACGGCCCCTCCCGCACCTTGCGCCCAGACCTGATCGCCTCCTTCCCAGTAGCCGCGCTCCTGCGTGTGCGGATCGGCCGCCAACGCCGCCGCATCGAGCACAGGCGTGCAGGCGACGCGCAACGCTTGCGCCTTGGCGGCCACCTCAACGGCCGACTTGTCCGCCGCCCACTGTTCAAACATCGCTCGGATCTCGGGCACGCGGTCGGCCCAGTTCAGCAAATCCGTGGCAATCGGATCGTCCATCAGTTCGGGCTTGTCCATGACGAGGAAAAGGTTGGGGTTTGGCACCATCGCCATGAGGAAGACCCAGCCGTCGGCGCAGGGGATGAGGTCGTGCGTGTCGCGATCGAGCAGTTGCCCCGAGGCTGCCCAGGACGAGATCAGCCAGGCGTGCGCCGACAGCACCGATTCAAGATCCGTCACCTCGACCTGCTGACCCCAGCCCGATCGACGTTGTTCGTAGAGCGCCGCCAGCGCGGCGAAGGCCGCGTGCACGCCACTGTGCAACTCGCTCTGGCTGCCGGGCAGGCCGAGCGGCTGTCGCGACTTCTCGCCGGTGAAATACATGTAGCCGCCCATCGCCCACGTCGCTATGTCCGACCCGCGCCAGCCCGAATACGGTCCGCTGCGACCGAAGGGCGAGAGGTCGATCTCGATCAGTTGTGGCGGCAACGGGCTGGGCAGATCGTCCTCCAGCGACGACGTGCCGTCGCGCACGAGGATGTCGGCCGCGTTGCAGGCGTGGCGCAGTAGGCTTCGCCGTTCGGAGCCGGTGTCCGGGCCGGGGCTCGCGACGAGAGACTCTTTGCCGCCGGCGAGGTGGGCCCAGATCACGCCGTACTCCCGGCCGTCGAGGGGCGGGCGCCGCCGCAGCGGACTGCCTGCCTCGTCTTCCAGCAAGAACACGCGGGCACCGAGGTCAGCCAGCAACTTCGTAGCGTAGGCGCCGCTGACGCCACTTGTAGCGTCCAGCACCGTCACCCCGTCGAGAGCGGATTGCGCCATGCGTCGGACCTCCCTGGTGCGGGAGTTTAGAGGCTGCGCTAGCTAAAGCGGTTCCGCAGC
>CAUYZA010000283.1:0-4233 GCA_963577225.1 Dehalococcoidia bacterium
CCCTTATCCATCTTGTCCTCCCGTCGACGATGTCTGAATCGGCCGCCGCCGCCACTGCTCGCATAGCAAGGTCGGCGAACCGGCAGTCTAGCCGACGCGGCCGCTTCGAGAATTGCCCACGGACGGCCCCGGGACCCCGCCGCCGGAGCCGCTGCCACGAGCGGGATACCATGCGAACTTGAACGAGCAGCAGAGCGGCTGACTATCCCCTGCTGTTCGTGGCCTGCGACGTGAACGAGTCGCGCGTATCGACGAGACGCCCGCAGGGAAGGCGCGAACCTAGGTGATCGCTGCGGTTCGCCACTCGCTCGCATGGGCCCAGCCCCTGGGGACCGTACGCGGTCGCTCTGTTTCTGCTGGTGCTGTTTGCGATTCGTGCGGGGAGTTGGACGCTCGCGCTCCCTCTCGTCGTGGGCGGCGCGTGGCTGGGGCATGTTCTCCGGTTCGACGCCGGGACGGGTCGAACCGTGGTTAGTCGTTCTCAGCGCCACGTGGAGCAATTCGCGGGGCGCTGGTTTCTAGCCATCGCCGGTGTCTTTCTGCTGGTGCGCCTCCTGCCGTTCCTGAGCCGGCCCGGCCAGCCGCTCGGCTACGACAGTGGGATCTATTTCCAGTCCTACCGCCTCTTCGGCGACGCGCCGCCCGGCTTGCCCTCCTTCGCCGACGGCTCATTCCATCAGCTCGAAGCGAACGTCCTGCGCTTCCTGAGCGACTTCCTTCTGCTCAGCGGACTCAATCCGGACGACCTGGTCTTCGCGCTGCTACTCGCCGTCCAAATGTTCCTGCTCTTCGCCGTGTGGCTGTTCGCGCGTCACTTTTTTTGGGCTGGAAGCCGCCGTTTGGGCGTCATTACTGCCGGCGCTATCGGCGGTTCAGTTTCAGGCCTACTGGTTCGTCTATCTCAAGCAGGCTTTTGGCATGGCGATGATCCTGATCGCGCTCGAGCGTTGGGATCGGCGCTCGTGGTGGGCTGTGCCGTTGGGTGGCTTCGTCGCTGGGTTGCACACGATGTCGTTCTTCTTGCTCGGGCTGACCTTGCTGGGCGCCGCGGCCTGGTCCGCGCTCTCTGCGCTTCGCGGGCGCGAACGTCGACCAGCGATCCTGATTGGGGCGCTTTGGCGGGCACCGCGGCTCCGATACGACATAACGGCTGGGATGGGAGTGCTGGCGCTCGGGCTCACCTACTACGCCTGGGAAACTGGCCCGCTCGAACTCTTCTTCTCCAGCGACATCGCTGAATCCGTTGATCGCTTCAGCTTCTTCAGCGACGTTTCGGGCGGAACCTTTTTCGATCTCCAGGCCACCTTGGAACTGATGCCACTGACGCTGCTGCTCGGCGTCGTGGGAGCCGCGATCTAGTACCAGCGCCACGCGTCTCCGGGTCACTCTCCGCTGCCCCTGGTTCTGTTCGCAGTCACCGTCGCGATCGTGCTAGCTGAGTTCGTCTTCCACCGGCGTTTTGCGATCAATCTCGATCTCGTGAGGATGCTCTTCGCGGGCGTCGCTCTTGTCGGCTTTCTGAGAGTCGTCTGGCGACCACGGCTGTTGCGAGCCGTACTTTCCGTCGCGCTGCTCGCGGCGGCAGCGGCACTCGTGGTCGATATCGTGGAGACCGATCCGCTGATCCCCGAAGCCGACTTCGATGCGATCACGGCCCTCGATACCATCGGCGATCCGACCGACTACGTTCTGGCGACGGGTTCCCTCTACGCCCCGTATCTCTACGGCTGGTCGGGCCGCGACACCGTCGCACGCGGCCTGTTCGAGTCGGATCGATGGACGCTGGCGCAGTGGGACCAGTTTCGCGCGCCGTCGGATCCGGGCGCTCGCGAGCGCTTGCTGTCCGTCTACGATCGCCTAGTGCTGCTCTACGTGGGCGAAGAGCAGGACGAGATCGACTTCCCGGCAAGCGCCGGCGTCGTCCAAATCTCGACGCGACTCTGCCGCCACGTGCCGCCCAGCGTGGCAGCGCGCGACGTCGCCGCGCCCGGCCTCGTGACCCCGCCGAGCGCCGCCCCCAGCCTCGGCTCGCGGGTGGCCGACGTGGCTCTCGGCGTCCTGGCGGCGCTACTCGCACTTGCGCCGGGGCTGTTCGTCGCGGGGTGCCGCGGTCGATGGCGGCGGGCGCTGATCGAATCACTCCCCCTGGCGATCGGAGTCTCCCTGGCCGTCCTCGGCATGACGATGTACGCCTTGCTCGCCGTCGACGCCGGGCGTGCGGCGATTGTGTTCCCGGTTTTGGCCTCGATCGGCGTCCTGATCTGGCTGGCTGATCGTCGAGGTTGGAAAATGGTGATGCCGGGGTGATTCATGACTGCGTAACATGTGGGAGCGCGCGCCAGCATCTGGGGCGGCGCAAGCACATGAGAGGCTCCGTTGCCAGCAGCCGATCCGACGATTCGTCTTGGCGTCTTGGGCTTGGGTACGGTCGGCGCGCCGGTCGCGACGCTTGCAACCAAGCGCGGCTGGCCCACCGTGGGCTTCGATCCGGACCCCATCGCTCGGCAAACCCCGGAGCACGCTCTGCCCGACGCCGCGGACCTGCTGCTGACCGCTGAGCCCATCGATCTGAGCGGCTGCACGGTGTTCGTGATCTGCGTGCCGACTCCGGCACAGGCGGGCGCGACGGATCTAAGGGCACTAGAAACGGCCTGTTCGACAATCGCGGAGCAGCTGCAGCCCGGGCACGTGCCAGACGCTCGTCGTCGACCGGCTCGCGGCGTCCGGACTGCGCCCCGGGATTGACTTTCACCTGGCGCACTGTCCCGAGCGGATCAATCCCGGTGACGACGCTTGGCCGTTGGCCCGAATCCTGCGCATCGTGGGCGGCCTGACTCCGTGTTGCTGCGAGATGGCGACCGGCTTCTACCGACGCCTGTTGGACGCCGACGTGACGCCCATGCATTCCTTGACCGAAGCGGAAGCGGCCAAGCTCGTCGAGAACGCTTTCCGCGACGTCAACATCGCCTTCGTCAACGAGCTCGCGATGTCCTTCGACCGGCTCGGGATCGACATCACGCGCGTCCTGGCCGGGGCGGCCACGAAGCCGTTTGGCTTCATGCCGCACATGCCGGGAGCTGGCGTCGGCGGGCACTGTGTCCTTGTCGATCCGTATTACCTGATCGATGCGGCGGAGTCGGTGGGCTTCGACCATCGCTTCCTCAAGCTGACGCGGGAGATCAACGACGGCATGGCCGAGTACACGGTTGATCTTCTCGAGGAGGAGATCGGGCAGTTCGACGAGGCGGGAGATTGGACGATCGGCCTGCTCGGACTCGCCTACAAGGCGGGCGTCGCAGATCTGCGCGGCAGCCCCGCACTGCGTATCCGCGCCTTCGTCCAGCAGCGCGGATGGCGCTGTGAAGCCTTCGACCCCTATGTGCCCGCCGAGTCCAGCCACGAATCACTCAGTGCGCTGATCTCCGCGTGCGACGCGATCGTGCTCTGCACCGACCACGCCCCCTTCCGTGCTTTGACCGCGCCGCAATTGGTTGCTGCCGGAGTGCGCGTCGTGATCGACGGGCGGAACGCGCTCGACGGGAAGGCGATCGCCGAGGCGGGCATCGCGTATCGCGGCATTGGCCGTGGTGGGCCGGGGCTGATGTGAACAAGCTGGTCGTTGTGCTGCCGGCCTTCAATGAAGAGGCCACCGTCGCGTCCGTGATCGCCGCGAACCCGCGTGATGTGGCACATTTCTCCGAGATCGAGATCATCGTCGTCGACGACGGCTCGACGAATGCCACCGCCCAAGGCGCGGCCGATGCGGGGGCGGTAGTCGTCAGTCATGGTCACAATCGCGGCCTTGGTGCCGCCTTCCGCACCGGTGTTGACGCGGCGCTGCGCGCTGGTGCGGACGTGGCGGTCACGATCGACGCCGACGGTCAGTTCAACGCCGAAGACATCCCCCTGCTGGCGGGCGCGGTGGCGCGTGGCGAGGCAGGGCTGGCCAGTTGCTCCCGTTTTCGCGACCCCGCCCTGACGCCGCGGATGCCGCGCAGCAAGCGCTGGGGCAACAGGATCTTGGCCCGCGTGATCAGCGCGATCATCGGCGAGCGTATCTACGACGTCGCCTGTGGCTTTCGCGCCTATTCGCGCGACGCGCTGCTGCTGATTTCGACCCGCGCCTCGTACACCTACACCCAGGAGGTCCTGCTCGATCTGGCCTACAAGGGTGTCGGCATCAGCGAATATCCACTGGAAGTGCGCGGGGAGCGCGAATACGGCCGATCGAAG
>CAUYZA010000284.1:0-4219 GCA_963577225.1 Dehalococcoidia bacterium
ATCAGGTCGTGCTGGGTGGGGGGGATGAGGAGGTCGGTGATGAGCTGCGTGAAATAGGCGTTCTGGGCGGTGTTGGGGGCGGCGCGGGGCGGGATGGGACCGTGCGCGGATTCGATTGTCTGTTGGCTAAGGCCGACGAAGCGGCGGGGGTGGAGGAGGAGGTCGGCGCGTTTGGCGTCCATGCCCGTGACTGGGGCTTCGACCTGCGGGTTCTGGAGCAGGGCGGCGCCGGTGCTGCCGGTGCCGACGACGGCAGTGCGACCGCCGGCGGTGTGGATGCGATCGGCGAGGGTAGGTACCAGGAGGACGTGGCCATTGCGGCTGGGGCGTAGCTCGTGCAGGCGATCGGCGTCGGCGGTGCTGAAGGGTTTGCCGCCGTTGACGCTGTGTTTATCGCTGCCGCGGGGGGAGGACGCCACGAGTTCGTTGCCGGCGATGCCGTGGAGGCGGGGATAGACGCCGGTGGCAAGGGAGGAGGAGTTGGCGCGGGTGACGGTGGGGAAGACGGCGTGGCTGCGCCGGAAGTCGACGCCGCGCCGGGCGAGGGCGGCGAGGTTGGGGGTGCGCCGGGCGTCGATGGAGTCGGGACGGAGGCCGTCGCAGACCATGAGGAAGATCTTGGGTGCGAGCATGGGGGGAGTTTAGTTGGAGTTGGGTCGGCGTTCGGCCGTGAGTTTGGCGAGGATCGCGAGCGCGGTGCTGGCGTTTTTGCGGCGGAGCGCTTTCCAGTCGTCGTCGGCGGTGCCGTGGTGTCGATCGAGGAGGTAGGCGCCCTCGGGTCGAGGCTCGGTGTGGTCGGCGGTGGCGCGCAGCCACTCCTGGGCAAACTGGCGCAAGGTGGGGGCACGGCCGGCGGTCCAGAAATCGCGTAGGACGAGGCGGGCGATCATGCCGCTACGGAAGGCGTCGTGGGTGAGGTCGCGCAGCGCTCGCATGAGCGCGGGGTTCTTCTTGTCGTACTGGCCGTAGTGGATGCGGGCCCGGGTGGTGAGCGGGGAGGGCAGCGGCGCTTCGGAGACGACGCGCTGCGCGTAGATCGTGGGGCCCAGATGTTCACCCTGCAGTGCGAGGCTGAGGATGCGATCGAGGACGATGTCTTTGCGGTCGCGATCCGAGCTCCGTCGCAGGCGGCCATCGGGCTGTGCGATGTGGATGTAAAGGGGTGAGCCGTGAACGCGACAGAGGTGACGCATCTCGTCGAGGTTGAGATAGGGGAGGCATTCGCGGAGTTGGGCTTCGTCGCGCTTGTGGAGGCGGCCGATTATGAGCCGGACGCTAGCAGGGGGTGCGCGTCGATCGCCGAGGAGCGGCTTTGTGATTGCGGCGTTAACTCCAGTCTGGGCGGAGGCTGTCGCTGGGCGCGGAAGGGGGAGTGAGGAGCAGGTGACAGCGTGCGGAGCGTGGCACCAAGCTCAGCGCTTAAGTAGAGTGGGCCGACTGTCGGGGGAATGCGAGGCCTGCGATGCCGTTGCGCACCGAGGCGATCTGCGATCGAAGGGGCCAGCATGAGAGCTTCGGCGAGAAGCAGAGCTTCCCGGAGACGCCGCCGCCCGGATTGGTACGGCCTGAAGTTGACGTGACGCGAAGACGCGACGTATGCGTTCGCGTGGGGATTGCTGTGCAGCGCGTGCTACGCCGGCTTGCAGGAGTGGCTGAGCGGCTTTGATCCGTTCGCGGAGGCGGAACTGGCCTCGCCCGAAGACGAGGCTCCAGCGTCCGAGCCAGACGCGAAGGCCGAGGACGCGCCGTCGCGCCCGAGCGAGGCGTTGTCGAACGCGGCCAGGCTGCTCTCGACAAGGCCGTCGTTGAACTGCGAGATGACGATCACGCGTCCGGTGGCCGTGTTGCCGGTGGGGGCGAGGCCGGCGAACTCGCCATTGTGCGTGCCGTTGTAGCTGTAGAAGAGGATGACGGTGTCGCCGGATGCGACCTCTTGCTCGATCGTGAGCGTGGGAGCAAAGGCGTCGACGTAGCCCTGGATGAGTTGGCCGGCGGCTTCCTTGCCCTCGACGGTCCCGCCCCAGGAGTCGGAGTCCAGGACGCAGTTTTCGGCGAGCGTGCTCTTGAAGCGATCGATGTCTCCGGCGCTCATGGCCTCGATCTGTGCGCGCGCGACCTCAAGGTTCTGTTGTTCGGACATGTTCAAGCCCTTCCTTACCCCCTGGAGGAGGTTGTGTCGGGAGAGGATATGTTGCTCTGTCAACATCGTGAGCGGAATCACGACCAGTGATGAAGCACTACTGAAACAGTATGGGCAGGGGTAAGCAGGAGCGCGTGTAGGGGGGCGGAACGCCTTAGTCCGCTTGGCTGAGATAGGCCAGGGCGGTGTCAAGGACGCGAGGCAGGCCTTTGTAGTTGCGGACTTCGGGCGGCACGGCCTGGAGGGCAGCGCGAAGGCGCGACGCTTCGTTGGGGTCGTTGGCTTGCTTACCGATTTGGCTGAGGGGGCGGACGAGGATGCGGATGGTAAAGAGGATGTCCTGGGTCTGGGGCAGCCGGCGCAGGGTCTGTCGCTCGACGCGGAGCCAGAGTCGGTCGCCGGCGTTGTCGGGGGTGACGGGGATCGATTGCTTGCGGACGTGGCTTTTGCTACGGCGGTCGCTCGTGGAAAGCTCGCTCCGGCTGTTACGGCGATCGCTCGTGGAACGCTCGTTTCGGCTCGGCTGGTAGAGGCTCGGGTCGGTCATCAAGTTCCAGTTGAGGCGCAGGACGGGGCGGTCGACTTTGATGCGGTCGAAGAAGCGGTCCATGGTCGAACCGAGTTGGCTGTCGTAGTTAGGGATGGGGGCGTGGATGGCGGCGACGGAGCCGCCCATCTTGTCGGCCAGGGTCCAGCCGGTGGGGAAGCAGACGGAGGCGGCGATGAGCCTGTAGACGTCGTCGTCGGGGTCGCGGCGCATGAGACAGAGGTCTTCTTGGACGAGGCGGGCGGCGAGGTCGAGCGGGTGGAGGGTGTTGTCGTCGAGGGACCAACGTTGATCGGTGGGGAGGTAGATGAGGTCGTCGTCGTCCCTCTCGTAGAGTTCGGGGAAGCGGGTGGGGAGGTGGTCGGCGAGCAGGGCGAGCACTTCGCGGGAGCCGGGCAGGCCTTCGGGGTAGGCGTCGAAGACGTCGCTGTGGCGCTCGGCGAGCAGGCGTTCTTTTTCGGCGAGGTCGCTGGGGGAGTAGGAGTCGACTTGGATCCAGTCGTCGAGGTCGAGCGGGGTGAGGCCCATCGACCAGCGGAATTCGCCAGCTTTGAAGGGGGCGAAGTGGGGGGTGGGTGGGAAGGGGGTGGGCATGCGGATCACTTCGTGTGGCGTCGACACGATAGCGGTCGCATGCGGGTCACTTGGCCGCAGGGGGCCAGTGGTCAAGGCGGCCGCGCTTGCGGAGGTGGGCTTCGATGGCTTCGTGGTAGGCGAAGAGGGCGGGGGCGCCGCCGGTGTGGATGAGGAGGATCGACGAGCCCGCCGGCCAGCGGTGCTTAGCGGCGTGGTCGAGCAGGCCAGCGGTGACTTTGCCGGAGTAGACGGGGTCGAGCAAGATGCCTTCGCTTTCGCCCATGGCGAGGATGGCGTCGAGGCTGGCCTCGGTGGGGTCGCCGTACTCGCGGCCGATGTAGGCGTCGTGGAGTTCATAGGGGCCGCGCGGCCGATCGGGCGGGAGGTCGAGCAGCTCGCAGGCGGCGCTCCACCAGTGGTCGAGGTTTTCTTCGCAGGTGGCGCGGTCGCGGTTGACGCTGATGCCGACGAGGGGGCAGTCGATGCCGCGTTCGCGCAGGGCGAGCATGGTGCCCGTGAAGACGCCGCCGGTGCCGAAGGGGGCGTAGATGGCGTCGAGGGAGATGTCTTGGTCGTCCAGTTGGTCGGCGATTTCGAGGCCAGCGGCGACGTAGCCAAGCAGGCTGGTGGGGGTGGTGCCGCTGACGGGAATGTAGTGGGCGTGGCCGCCGGCGGCGTCGATCTGGGCGCAGCGGTCGAAGGCGTGCTGTTCGAGGTCCCAGTGGTCGGCGGTGTCGACGATGGTGATGTCGGCGCCGAGCAGATGGACGGTGAGCAGGTTGCCCTGGAGGGCGCGGTATTGATCGTCGCTGAGGACGACGGAGCAGGCCATGCCGACGCGGCGAGCGGCGGCTGCGGTGAGCCGGGTGTGGTTGCTCTGGGCGCTGCCGCAGGTGACGAGGGTGTCGGCGCCGTTGGCGCGGGCGGCGGCGATCTCGTATTCGAGCTTGCGGGGC
>CAUYZA010000285.1:0-4216 GCA_963577225.1 Dehalococcoidia bacterium
GCAGTTCCACGGCGGCAGAACCGACGCCAACCTGCCGATTGCCGCGGGCTATCCCGCGACCTGCATCGGCGTCACTACAGGCGGTGAGGCCCACACGGAACGCGAATGGGTCCGCGCCGCCCCGATCCGGACCGGCACCAGTTATGTGGGGCGGGCGCTGGTCGCGGCGGCACGACTGCCGCGCGCGCGCGTGCGGCAACGGGCAAGCCGCTAGCGGCAGGCGGCGGGCTGAGCAGGAGGTCAGTCGCTAATCGCCGACGAAGCGGGGGTAGGAGCCGAAGATCTTGAGCATCGTCGTCTCGCCGCGCAGTTGCTCCAGCACGCCCGCGACCTCGGGCTCGAGCCGGTGCCCCGCGCAGTCGACGAGAAAGACGTAGACGCCCAGCTCTTCCTTTGCTGGACGCGATTCGATCTTGCTGAGATCGATCCCGGCGTCGGAGAAGGGCAACAGTGCTCTCACCAACGCCCCCGGCATGTCGCGCGTGTGGAAGGCAAGCGACGTCTTGTCATCGCCGCTGGGTGGCACGTCATCGTTACCCAACACCACGAAACGGGTCTTGTTGCGGTGATCGTCCTCGATCCCGCGTCGCAGCACCGCGCCGCCCAGCAGCTCGGCGGCCCGTTCCGGCGCGATCGCGAGGGTTCTCGGTTCGGCCAAGGCTTGTTCCACAGCGCCTGCCGTCGAGAGGGCTGGGCGTTGTTCGGCGGCGGGCAGCTCGTCGCGCAGGAAATGAACACACTGGCCAAGCGCCTCGGGCTTCGAGTAAACGGCTGCGACGTCGGCCAGGGCCGTCCCCTCCGGACCGATCAGGCAATGCACGATCGGCAGCACGATCTCGGCCCGAATTTTGAGCTCCAGTGCATGGATCAGCAGGTCGAGCGTCTCGTTGACGGGCCCGATCAGGGAATTCTCGATCGGCAGGATCGCCTCGTCCGCCTGACCAGCGATGACGAACTGCGTGACGTCCGCAATCGACGGGGCCGCGATCAGCTCCGCATGCGGCGCGTACAGCAGCGCGGCCTGCTCCGTGAAGGTGCCACGCGGACCAAGGAAGGCGAGCCGCAGGGCAGGCATGCTCAGTCCACGCCGCTCAGGATCCGGCGCAGGGCGGCTTCGTGCTCCGGCACCGTCACGGCCAGGACGACTGCACCGACCTCGATCATGGTGTCGCTATCCGGCACGACGGGGCTGCCATCCGGGTGAACGATAAGCGGCAACAATGAGCGTGGCGGCAGTTCCAGATCGCCCACCCGCATGCCGACCGAGGGCGCGTGCTCCGGCACCACAACCTCGACCAGCTCGAAGTCGCTGCCGTGGAACTCCAGCAGGTGGATCAGCGGATGGGAGGGCAGCTCTTGCTCGACCTGGGCCAGGATCGCCTGCGTGGCCGAGACCGGCGCGTCGATCCCGAGGGCATGGAAGATCTCTTCGTTGCGCGGATCGTTGACCCGCGCGATCGTCATTGGCACCTTGAAATGGTGTTTGGCGACCTGGGAAACGGCCAGATTGACCTCATCGCGCCCGGTGGAGGCCACCACCATATCGGCGCGTTCCATTCCGGCACGCGACTGAATTTGGACCTCTGCGCCATCCCCGGTCAGGCCGATCTCGCCGAGCTCTTCGGTGATGTCGCGGATCGCCTCCGAGTCGCGGTCGATCACCAGCACCTCGTGGCCCGACGCAACGAGTTCGCGCGCGGTGGCGGCGCCCACATTCCCACAGCCGACGACGATGATGTACATGCTCAGCGGCCAAACGCGGCTTCGTGCACAAGGTCGGCCACGATGCTGGTGGGGTTGACGGCGTCGACGCCCATCTCGCGGTACATCTCCGCGCGCGGCGTGTCGAAGATTCGCGCCACCACGCGGTCCACGCCGTGCAAGTGCTTCGCCACCTGAGCGGCCATCGCGTTGCGATTGTCGCCCTGCGCCAGGGCCATGAAGACATCAGCCTCGGCCGCGCCTGCCTGGCGCTGGACCTCCTTGTCGACGCCCGTGCCGAGCACCGTCGCGCCGCCAAAATCCGGTGAGAGCAGGCTGAAGACGCTTTCGTTGAGATCGATAATCGCGACCTCGTGGCCCTCGCTGTCGAGCTGCTCCGCGACGGTACGGCCCAGCCGGCCACATCCCATAATCACGAACTTCATGCCGCGCCTTTCATGCGTGCGCGCCGTCCCGCGCTAGTCATGCGTGCTGGCCATCCCGCACGATCACGACCTCACAGGGCGCGTGGCGCAGGACGTAGTCGGCTGTCTTGCCCAGATCGAGCAGTTTGTTTTCCTTGGCGTGTTGGGTCGTGCCCATCACGATCATCTCCACGCCCAACTCCACAGCCTCGTCGACGATGGCGTGTCCCGCGTCGCGGGCTTGCAAGATGTCGCCCTGGCAGGTGGCTTTGTATTCACTTGCGATGCGGTCCGCTTCGGCCAGGCAACGCTCACCCTGCTTGAACTCTTCGGGCAACTCAGCGTCGAGCGGCAGCCGGCGGTCCACTTCGACCACGTACACGGCGTGCACACGCAGATCCTTGTCACCGCGCGCGAGTTGGAAAGCGAGTTCCAGTCCGCGCATGCTGGACTGACTCTCGGTATGGGGCACAAGCAAGGAGTGTGTGCGCGCCACAGGGCGCCCCTTAACGTGGAAGTCTCGCCACCGCACGACAAGTATAGGAGCCGTGCGGTCTCGATCGATTGTCGCTGCCGCCAGACCTCAACGCGAGGTCAGATGTACTTGGGTTGCTCACGGATCAGATGCGTTCCATTTTCGTCGATCTGTTCGAGCCAGGCGTGCGCGCGGCCGTCTTCGATTTCCAAGAAGCCCAGCGTGCCCATGCGCGTGTCCAGGTTGCGGGGGTACATCGGGCTTCCGGGATTGATTAGCAGGACGCCGCGCAGCGTCTCCACGGAAGCGACGTGCGTGTCGCCGTGGACGATGATGTGCTGCGGTTCGCCCCAGTAGTGCTGCATCATCGTCAGGATGGTGCGATGCGGCGGCCACTCGGGCAGCGCGATGTCGTGCGTCAGCCCGATCTTGAACCCTTCCAACTCCAACGCCCAGGCCTCCTTGAGACGCGGGTCGTCCGGCTGCACGGGCCGGCCCCCGCTGCCCTCGTCGCCGTTACCCCGTGCGACGTAGGTGGGCGCGATCGCCGAGAACGTGTCGATCAGCTTGACGTCGTGAATGTCGCCGCCGTGCATGATCATGTCGACGCCCTGGAAGCGTTCGTAGACCTGGGGCCAGACTTCCTTGCCGGCCTCGGGGACGTGAGTGTCGGAGATCAGACCGATCAGCATTCCGTCAGGCTACCAGCGCCGCGCGAATACGCGAGGCCGCTTCCGCTTCGCCGCCGGCGATCCGTCGCAGCGCCGCCGGATCAAGCGCTTCGTCGGGCGGCCAACCCCGCGTCAGCAACGCCCAACAGGCGCCCACCTGCGCGGGCCCACGCACGGCCGACGACGACGCTGCCGAACCGGCCGCGATCACGCGCGGAAAGTGGGCAGCCAGCGCCCTGGCGAGCGGACCGTCAACGGCGAACAGCTCCGCGTCGGCCTGCGCAACGCGAGGAGACGCATCCGCGGCGGCCGGAATGCGCCGGGACGCCCAAGTCGCGCAGGCATGCAGGCGGCGCAATGGCTCGATCAGCGCCCGACGATTCGTCGCGGCCCGCTGCCGCCGCGTGACCAAGCTCGTGGCGGACTCCGTCGCCTGCGCCAGTGCATCACCCGGGCCCGCTCCGCCACCTCGCGCGGAGGCGTAGGCGGCAAGAAAGACGTCCCCGGCGCCGGTAGTATCGAGGCTGGAGGCCGAGTCGGCTTGTGCGCCCGTGGCAGGGGCCGAAGTGCGCGCGTCGATCGAGCCGCCGCCCGGCAAGAACAGCTGTGCTCCGCCCGCGCCGTGCGTGATCAGCAGTTCAACTCCGACGACGCCGGCGAACATCGTTGCCGGAACGTCGTGGCTGCGTCCCAGGGACGGCACGACGTCGAACTCCCGCGCCGAGAACTTGACCGCCTGCAGTCCGGCAAGCCGCACCACGAGGTCCGCCGGTGCGGCGGTCTCGACGAGTCCCGCTCGCCCCACGCGACGCAGCAAGCCCTGCACATCCAGCGCCACGAACGTGCCGCGCTGGCGCAGCGCGGGGACAAAGTCCGCCGTTAGTGCGTCGGCGTAGAGCGGCGAGACGGCGGCGGCGGCGATTGGGCCGGCCGGGAGGTCCGTC
>CAUYZA010000286.1:0-4203 GCA_963577225.1 Dehalococcoidia bacterium
GTCCGCTCCCTGCTTCACCAACGAGCGCACGGTCTCGACGTCTCCGCGCGCCGCCGCATCCGCGACGGGCGAATCCGGCGGCAGCAGCCAGAACAGCACCGCCACCAGCAATGCCCCCACCGCGTTCACGCGCAGAATGGTGCCCATGCTCCGCCTCCTAAGCCAGTGAGCAGTGTACTGGGTGAGACCGGTTTCCATAGTATGATTCCACCGGGGCTGGAGGCAAAATAACTACGTCCGTAGGCCAGCAAAACTACGAAGTGATATGGCGAAGATGACAAACAGCAGACCCTGGGGGATTCACAAACAGGAGGTTCCCTACAATCACAGTATAGTGGTTCCCTACAATCACAGTATAAAGGTGCCGTTAGGGTACAGGCAATGGAGGGATGGCGACGGTCTACCGTTTAGGTTCGATAGTGCAGTGCCAGTGAGGAGAGCAACATCTTGTCCCACTCAGCGAAGGCGCTCTGGGTCTTTCGTCGGGCCAATTGGCCGTCTGAGCGCTCGCTGTTAGAGGTTTCGGCCGCCCCGGTACAAGCCGGGGGGGTGGGGGGCTGTGCCGCAATTGTGCCGTAACTCCCAGGCAACACCGGATACCACGGGGCAATCGGTCGGGACGACGATCACGAAAGTTGTGACCGTAGATGACGGCTTGTGCTCGGTGGTGCCCTCGCCTCTGCGGGGCAGTGCTGCACTCGAAATGCGGCGCGCGCAAGCGCATGGGGATTCGAGTCCCTCCGCCTCCGCTGCACTAAGGTTCAAGCCCCGCGCGGCCTCCCACAGGGCTCATTTAGTCCTGACGGAGGGGGCTGGAAAGAATGCCGGCGCGGCCGGTAGTCGGCTGTCATGGTCGGTCGATGCTGACGTTCACGTACCCTATCAGATCCTCTCCTGCGTTCCTCGCGGGTGCAGATCGTACTACTCCCGAGGCCAGCCGATGCATTCGAATGGAGGGTCGCGCATCGCACGCCGCTGTCGGCGCCAACGGCGCGGTGTGGACTCGCCGGCTCAGGCCAGCTCGAGGGCTAGGCGCACGAAGTTGAGGAACTGCTCCCGCACCCAGAGCTCGTCGATCTCGCTGTCGGACGCCGAGCCGAGCTGCACCATATCGCCAAGCCCCGTGGAGGTCCAGCGCTGGGCCACCAGCCGGTCGGGCTCCGGGTTCCCCCAGGTCAGCTCCAGCGTCCAGCGCCTGGGCTCGCTCAGATCCATCGGCCCGACCTTAGGATAGAAATGGAGGCGCACGTTGGGTGGATAGGACTCGATGAGCTCCTGATAGAGCACTCGGTGCCCCCCCCCTTCCGCAGCCGCCCGACGACGTCGCGTGCGTGCGAGAGCACGTGCTTGCGGAGCACTTCGGCGCCCTTGATGCGCGCATGCTCGAGCTGGAGGGCGCGCTGGATGAGGTCGCGCGCCTGCAGTTGTTTCCTACGCTCGTAGTCCGAGAGCACCCCGTCGAGATCGTCGAGCGGGTCGGCCTCGCGCGGTTCCTTCTGTTCCGTCAGGGTCGGTGCAGGCGGTGGCGCCTGAGGCTCGGGTCGAATCCAGTCTTCCCGCATCGATCGCTCCTGGTAGCAGACGAAGTGCCACCGGACTGGAAACATTTGTTTGGACCCCACTCGAACGCAAGCTTCACATTGCTGCGCAGGGGGCTGACAGAGGGCCCGGCATGGCTCCCTGCCATTCGAACCTGTACCCAAGTCGACGGCGGTAGGCGACAGCCGTCAGCGGTACGCTTCTGGGACGCTGATCGTGACGCGCTGCACCTGCCCAAGACCCCGCGAAGCCTATGAGGGTCTGCGCTACGTCGTCGGGTCCAGAATGTCCCGGACGATCATCTCCTCCGCCTCGGGTCGGTCGCCTTCGGTATCTCGTCCGCCATCGTCCGCAAGGGTTAAGCATCTCACGCCGCCGGTTGCCCGGGGAGCTGGATCGCCTCCTCCGGCCTTGAACTCCACCTCAACCGTCCAGCGGTCAAATACGTAGCAGCCCCGAACGGCAGCGACGCATAGCGGAGCGAGTACGGCGATCGCGAGCGTGGCAAGCACGAAATCATTGAGCGCGGGATCGGATTTGAGCTTTTCCAGAATCGTCACCTGCCCCGGAAGCCTGCGGTGCGGTTGTTGGGAGCGCTGTTGGAAGGCGCACGCCCACGTAAACATGTGGTGAACGGGCGCTGCAGGATGGATGATTAGCGGCCACACGGCCGGGTTCGAGCGACGCCGGCTGATGCCGTACCTATCGGACGGGGTATGAGGACCTCGAACGGCGGCGCGCGCAAGCGCATGGGGGTTCGAGTCCCTCCACTCGAGATCGAGGTGATCGGCGAGGCGGTCAAACGTCTCTCGCCGGGCTTCCTACAGGCACATCCTTCGATTCCATGGTCCCGAAAGCGTCCTGCTTCTAGATCTCTCCTCGCGTACTTTACTACGAAGGCGACTGCTTGAGACCCCCCGAAGAATGAGGATCTGGGTCGACGCAGATGCAGCGCCCAGGGATGTTAAGGAGATCGTCTTTAGAGCCTCCGTTCGCTTGCAGTGCACTGTGGTGCTTGTTGCGAACCAGCGGCTCGCGAAGCCGATGAATAATCTGCTTGTGACGGCCGTGGTAGTTGGCGGCGGTCCTGACGAAGCTGATCGCTACATCGCGGAGCACGCTAGTGAAGGCGACCTGGCGATAACAGCTGACATTCCCTTGGCCGCCATCTTGGTCCCAAAGGCAGTGGTGGTTCTTGATTTCCGCGGGGAGGTCTACACCGAGGCGAACGTCCGTGAGCGCCTCTCGATTCGGGACTTTATGGCGTCGCTCCGTGACACTGGCGTTGAGACCGATGGTCCTGGTCCCTACGGTACGCGGGAGAAGCAGGCCTTCGCTGCGGCCCTGGACCGTACCCTCGTTGCCTTGGGGAAGCGGAGAGAGCGAACTGGTGAGGACGGCGCTCCATGACGGACGCCTTCGCCTAACCTGAGGGACTGTGCTGCGCGGCCCCTGCGGGGCCGCGCAGCTGCGGGATTAGATTGCTGCTTCGCCGTACCGGCAGGTCCGCGGCTCATGCGCGCCGCGCACGCTCGCCGCAGACCGCACATATAAGGCGCCATGCCGTGATGTTCATGGGCGTGTGTAATCCGGAGTGCGAACACGATGGGAAAGGAGCGGATGTCCGGTCCCGCGATCGTGCTCGATACCAACGTCTTCGTCGCGGCGGCGTTTCGTCCCGGGAGCGCCTCCCGGCGGCTCGTGGAGGCGGTCCGCCGCGGCGAGCTCCGGCTCGTCTGGGACGACGCGACCCGGCGCGAGACCGAAACGGTGCTCGGAAGGATCCCCGTGATCTCCGCGGACGATATGGTCGAGTTGTTCCGCGAGGAGCACCGCTTCCGGGGTGCTACCGATTCGGCCGCCTTCGCGGCGGTTCCCGATCCCGAGGACCGCAAGTTCGCGGCGCTGGCGGCCGCGGCGGGCGCGACGCTGGTGAGCATGGACCGGGCGTTGCTCGGCGCGGCCGGGGCCGCAGGCTTCACCGCGCTTCCCCCCGGTGCGTTCCTGGCGAGGATCACCGGAGGCTGATGGGCGTCAGGCCGCCTCGAGGAAGAATTTCAGATCCCAGAATGGGGTGCCCAGCCGGTGGTACGGGTGGGTAGCAACCAGCACGGTTGAGCCATTTTCCGCCCCTCGTGCGGCGTGCCGTTGTGCCATCCGTACCGCCCTGTTTTCACGGGTTACGGCACAATTACGGCACAATCTAGGGCGCGTCGTCCCCCGGTCCCTTTGCGTTCGCTACAACCAAGCGGGCCTCGCCGGCCCCCAGCCGCCCCGCGTCCATGAGGGCGGTCGCCAAGGCGACTCGACGATCGAGAATATCAAAGCCACAGCGGAAAGAGCGTTGCCTCGTTGCAGAAACGGAGCGATGAATCCACGGATATGATCCATCATTACCAGGATTCACACGACCAGCGTCACCGGAACAGCCGCCACAGCCACCGCCACCGACCCGCAATCCTTGTGACCGCGGCGCCGGCGATGCGCCGTGTCAGGGAGCCGCGACGGACCGCGCCGGTCCTGCCCACCAAGCGAGCAAGGACAATGGCGATGGCGCGGATCCTCAGAAGCGTCAACGATTCCAGCTCCTCCGCCAGCAGCGCGCGCACGTCGTCCCCGGTGAGCTGCCCCTCCGGGGGATCTCTGAAATGCGAAAGCCGCTGC
>CAUYZA010000287.1:0-4200 GCA_963577225.1 Dehalococcoidia bacterium
TTCCCACCCGGCTCACCCGCCGGACACGACCACGACTACGCCCGGCTGCGCCTGCTCGAACTGTTGGCCGAAGACGGGATCCAGTCCAGCGTCGCCAACGACTTCCACGGTGTGGAGCGTTGGCTTGAGATCAGCCGCTTCATGATCACCTACACGGCCGGTCCTTTCCTGGACGAGGAACAGAACAAGTTCGTCCGCTCCTGGATCGACGCCGGGGGGCGTTGGCTCGGGCTGCACGGCAGCAGCGGCGGCAAGGCCGCACGCGTCGCCGACAGCAGCCGCCGACGCATGGTCAAGTCGGGCCACCACGAGACACTGGGCGGCTTCTTCATCAGCCACCCACCGATGGCGAAGTTCCCAGTCAAAGTGCACGACGCCGACGCCGGCCTGACCAAGGGCGTGAGCGAGACCTTTTCGGTGATCGACGAGCCTTACATGATCGAGGTCCAGGACCTGCCCAACACCAACATCCTGCTCACTTCCTCGTGGGGCGCAGACCCGCTACCGGGCAAGTTTGGCTTCGACTACGGCGACGAAGACACCTCGCTACTTGAGGATGGCAAGACGCGCGTCGTCGCCTACAACAAGGAAGTCGGAGACGGCGGCGTGACCTACATCGCGCTGGGCCACTGCCACAACCCTTCGACCAATAGCCAGGCCTTCGTCGACGACAGCGTCAGCGAGGGCGGCAAGACCCCGAAGACGATTCGCGGTCCGTGGGAAACCGAAGAGTATCCGGCGCTGCTGCGCAACGCGATCGACTGGGGCATCGGCGACTAGTCCACTTCGCGAATCCGCTCACGCCGGGCGCCCGCGACGATCGGAATCGCCTGCGCCTCCCTGAGGAACAACGCCACATGCCCTACGTCGTCACGGACCGCTGCATTGGCACCAAAGACCTCACCTGCATCGACGTTTGTCCCGTCGACTGCATCTATGACGGCGCCGCCGAGGACAAGATGGTCTACATCGACATCGACTCGTGCATCGCCTGCGGCGCCTGCATCCCGGGTCTGCCCAGCCGATGCGATCGAACTGGTCTACGACGTCGAGGGGACGCCCGACGAGGTCTTCACCCACCTCGCCGCCGCCTGGGTCTTGGACCGTCCGGCCGGGCGGCAGCAACTCGAACAGATCCTCGGCGAGCGAGCCACTTAGGCCGCGCGCTCTGACGCTCGCCTGCGGCCGGAAGGAGATCCGACATCCTGAAAGTCATCGCAACCGTCAAGCGCCGGCCGGACGTCAGCCGCGACCAGCTCTTCGAGAGTTGGGAGAAGGTGCATGCGCCCAACGTCGCCAAGCACGCCAAGCCGGACGTCTATCGCGTCACCTTCTTCGACGGCGTGATGGGCGGCGGCGAGCCGCCCATCGACGGCATGGCGACGTTCTCCTTCGACTCGTTCGAAACCTTCAAGAAAGGCCTCGGCAACGTCCCGCCCGATCCGTTCATGGATCTCGTCCTGCAAGAGCAGACGTCCTACCTCTACGCGACCGAAACGATCGCCGTCGACGGCGAGGTGGACCGCGACAGCGCCAAGGCCACCTTCTTCGTCACGCGACAGGATGACATCGACGAGGCGGCGCACTTCGCCCACTGGCGCGAACGCCACATGCCCAACGTCGCGGCCGCGCTGCAACGCAACCCCGGCGGGCTGCGCTACGTCGTCTCCTTCGCCGATCAGGGGCGGCCGGGGGCGCACAGCGGCATCGCGGAACTCTACTGGAAGGATACCGCTGCCATGCGGGCAGGGCTCCCCGGTCGCGAGGAAGACGGCTTCGGCGAGGTCTCGCAGCCCTACTCGGGCATCCTCGGCTCAGAGCTCACGATTGTTGGCTAGGTCGCTCCTGGAAGGCTCCTCCCCGAGCGTGCGCTAGCGAAAGAACTCCAGCAAGGCGTCCCGCGTCTCCTCAGGTGCCTCCTCCGGCAGGAAGTGCCCGCAGGAAAGGCCTCGTCCTTCAACGTTGGTCGCCCAGTTCTCCCAGACTTCCATCATCACCGGCCGCCGGTTGCGACGCCCCTCGCCCCAGAGGATCAAGAGCGGGCACGTGATCCGCGTCCCCGCCTCCCGCGCCGCCGCGTCGTGCTCGCAATCGATCGTCGCTCCTGCGCGATAGTCGTCGCACATCGCGCGCACCGCCTCTGGGTCGGCGAAGCAACGCTCGTACTGCGCGACTGCCTCCGGCGCGAAGATGCTGTCGTCGCTCCCGCTCCAGCTACCCAGAAGGTGGTGCAGAAATCCGTTCGGATCGCCAGCGATCAGCGTCTCCGGCAGCGGGTGCGGCTGGGCGAGGAAAAGCCAGTGAAAGGCTCCCAGCGCGGCGCGATAGTCCATCGCCTCGAAGGTCTCCAGCGTGGGCATGATGTCGAGCAGGGCCATGCGTTCGACCCGCTCTGGGTGGTCGAGCGCCAGCCGGTAGCCCACGCGCGCGCCGCGGTCGTGTCCGGCGTAGCGAAAGCGGTCGAAACCCAACGACGCCATCAGCTCCACGATGTCCAGCGCCATCGCCCGCTTCGAGTACGCCACCGACCGTTCCCCGCCGGGCGGTTTCGAA
This sequence comes from Dehalococcoidia bacterium, assembly GCA_963577225.1. Classification (GTDB taxonomy): domain Bacteria; phylum Chloroflexota; class Dehalococcoidia; order Bin125; family Bin125; genus JAPUIR01. The sequence continues at coordinate 2,554 of CAUYZA010000287.1, forward strand.
CTGTCGCCGTAGCCGCGCATGTCCGGCGCGACGACCGTGAACTCTTGCGCCAGATCCGGCGCGATGCGATGCCACATGGCGTGCATCTGTGGGAAGCCATGCACTAAAACCAGCGGAGGTCCATCGCCACCGATCATCACATTCAGCTCCGCTCCGCTCGTGGCGACTCGGCGCTGCTCGAAATCTTCAAACACGAAGGCCTCCGCTCATTCGAACTCGTCCAGTTCCACTAGCTCCCAACGGAAGCCGGTCGCCACCCGGCGCAGACGCCCCACACTCAGGATCGGGAAGTGACCGCCCGTCAGCAGCGTGCCCGCTTCGGCGGCGTCGCGAGCGAGCGCGCGACGCGTCTCCACGGCGCGATCCGGCTCGTGGTCAAACACCGGCCGCCAATCGGGATGCTCAAGATGCGCCGGATGCGGCGCGACATCGCCCAAAATGATCAACCGCTCCCCCTCCGACGACAACACCACCGAACAATGGCCGACTGTGTGGCCGGGGGTCGGAACCATGCTCAGTCCAGCCGTGACGACGTGCTCCCCGTCGACGGTGTCGAGCTGTCCAGCGTCCATCAGGGGCTGCGTTCGCGACTGTGAGAAGGCCGCCTCTCGGTCGCTGGGGGCCTCGGGCGAGAGCCAGTAGTCGCACTCCGTTTGGCTGACCAGATAGCGGGCGTTGGGAAAGGTAGGGCTGCCGTCCTCCCGCACATTCCAGCCCACGTGATCACCGTGCAGGTGGGTCAGCAAGACGACGTCGATCTGATCGGGCCCAACGCCGTACTCGCCAATTCGCTCCAGCAACTCGCCCGCGCCCTCGTGCTGTCCCCGTGTGCGTTCGCCATTGTCGCTGTCGATCAGATACGTCCGTCCGCCGCCCTGCACGAGAAACGAGCCAAAGTTGACGGGCAGCTGGGCCGTCGGGTCGACTGCCCCGACCGCCGCCATCCAGTCGCTCGGATCGACGTTGGGAAACCAATCTTCCGGGTCCTGTCCGCCGATCCCGTCCGAGACGGCCGCGACGTCGAACTCGCCCAGCTGGAAACGCCCGCTCAACCGTGCCACTGTGCCGCCTCCCTCCACACCCCTGCCGCTATGCCAGGACTTGAACCGTCAGCCCGCCGTCGGCGACGAGCGCCGCACCCGTCACGAACGACGAGTCCGGCGAGGCCAGGAAGCTAACCGCCGCCGCGATCTCTTGCGGCGTCCCGATCCGGCCAAGCGGGTGCATCGCGTCGACTTCGTCCACCGTCTGCGCTCGGGGGTACGGGATCGATCGGCGGGCGAGTCCAGCCGCCCGCGCCTCGCGGCCATGCGTCTCGACCGCGCCGGGGCAGATGCAGTTACAGCGAATATTGTCGGCCGCGTAGTCCAGCGCAATCGCCCGCGTCAGGTTGATGACGCCACCCTTCGCGGCGTTGTAGGCGCCGTTGCGACGGTGACCCACCAGCCCCTGCACGCTCGCGATGTTGATGATCCGCCCGCCGCCCGCCGCGATCATGTGCGGGACGGCCGCCCGCACCGCGTAGAAGGCCGACGACAGCGTCGTCTCGATCACGCGATGCCAATCGTCCAGCGCCAACTCATGCAGCCGCGCCGAATGTCCGATGCCCGCGTTGTTGACCAAGACATCCAACCGGCCATGCTGCTC
>CAUYZA010000288.1:0-4186 GCA_963577225.1 Dehalococcoidia bacterium
TGGAGGGGCGTTTCTTTGCCTGCCCTGGTCGTGCTCGCTTAGAGCTTCTTCATCGCCCAGAAGGTGTCCGCGAATTCCTTGACGCCCGCGCGCAGGTTGGCGGCCAGTTCAGCGTCCGCGTTGACCTTGTTCGCGCCGGCCAGCTTGACCAGGTTCCAGACCTTGTCGTGGATGTCGGGGAAGGCTTCCACGTGCGGCGGCTTGATGAAGTCGCCCCAGATGATCAGCACCTGGCGCTTGACCTTCTCGGCGTGCTCTTCCTTGGCGGCGATGTAGCGCACGGTCGAGTTACGGAAGGCGATCGAGCCGTCGTTCTCGCCGAGGTCGTTGAGCAGGCTGACCATCTTTTCGACGGTCTCCGCCGCGATCTCGGCTTCGTGCGGGTCATAGATTCCGCAGGGAATGTCGCAGTGGGCGTAGGCGGTGCGCGAGGGCCGCAGCCAGCTCGTGAGGCTCAGTGTCATCCGGTCTCCTCCTAGGATGGTCGATGTTCAACCCGGCGCCGCAACAGTCCGTCGGCGACGGGCCCCAATTCTGTGGGCGGCGCGCCATGTTGGCCGCCGCAATCCGGGCCGAATGATACGACGTGCGGGAGGGGAGCGACAGTGTTGCGGGCGCTGCTGATCGTTGGGCGCTGGATGCCACCGCTGATCATGATCGGCGCGCTGGCGTGGCCGTTTCTAGCGGGGCGGCTGCGGACGTACGCAATCGAGGGCGGGAGCATGGAGCCGGCCCTGGCGGCGGGCGACTGGGTGGTGGTCGATCTGGGCGCGGACGCCCCGGTGGGGGAGATCGTCGTCGCGACGCGCCCCGATCGGCCTGAACTCGAGGTGATCAAGCGGGTCGCAGAGCGGAATGCGGAGGGCGCGTGCTTTCTCCTGGGCGATAACGCAGCACAAAGCACGGACAGCCGTCAGTGGGGCTGGGTGGAGCCGGAAGCGGTCAGCGGCGTGGTGCGATTCCGCTACTGGCCGGCGATGCGGGCGGGGCGAATCCGGTCGCGAAAGGGCTGAGCTGGGAAGCGGCCGTTCTCGGCTTATGGTGGCGGAGACAGTCGGGATCGGTGTCGACAGACGGCCTTGGCCAGCGCTGTCGGCCCGACACGCGGGCAACACTTCGGCAAGAGGGCACTGGCTTGCCACGACCCGGTGCAGGTGCGACACTCCCTTAGCACTCGCGGTCGGAGAGTGCCAAACGCTGTCCGACCCCGTAGCTTTCTGTCGTGTCACTTATGCGAGCCCACCGCTCGCGATAGCTGTTAGAGGGTACGGAATGGCGAAAGAACTCCTGTTTGACGAGGAAGCCCGCCACGCACTGCGTGAAGGCATCGACGCTTTGGCCGACGCGGTCAAGATCACGCTCGGCCCCAAGGGCCGCAACGTGGTGCTGGCCAAGTCGTTCGGGGCTCCCACGATCACCAATGATGGCGTCACCATCGCCAAGGACATCGACCTCGAGAACCCCTTCCACAACATTGGAGCGCAACTCGCCAAGGAGGTCGCGTCCAAGACGAACGACATCGCTGGTGACGGCACGACGACGGCCACGGTGCTGGCGCAGGCGATCGTCGCCCAGGGCATGCGCAACGTCGCAGCCGGGGCCAACCCGATGGCGCTCAAGCGCGGCCTGGAGACCAGCCGTGAGGCGATCTCCACTTACATCCGGAAGAACGCGACCCGCGTGACTACACGTGATCAGATGTCGCAGGTGGCCGCCATCTCCGCCGCCGACCCCTCGATCGGGGAGCTGATTGGCGAGGTGATGGAGAAGGTCGGCGCGGACGGGGTGATCACGGTCGAAGAGGGTCAGGGCATCCGCAACGAGGTGGAGTACGTGGACGGGATGCAGTTCGACCGCGGCTACATCTCGCCCTACTTCGTGACCAACCCGGAGCGCATGGAAGCCGACATTGAGGATCCCTACATCCTCATCACCGACAAAAAGATCTCGTCCGTCAACGACATTCTCCCGTTGCTGGAGAAGGTCCTGCGCGTGACGAAGAACTTCATCATCATCGCCTCCGACTTGGACGGCGAAGCGCTGGCCACGCTGGCCGTGAACAAGCTGCGCGGCACGGTCAACGTCGTTGCCGTCAAGGCGCCCGGCTTCGGCGACCGCCAGAAGGACAATCTGGGCGACCTCGCGGTGCTGACCGGCGCCACCGTTGTGAGCGAGCAACTGGGCGGCAACCTGGAGACGACGGAGATTACGGACCTGGGCCGGGCGCGTCGCTTCACGGCGACGAAGGAGGCCAGCACGATCATTGAGGGTCGTGGCTCGGCCAAGGAGATTGACGCGCGGATCAACGAGATCCGGGCCATCTTCGAACAGTCCAAGAGCGATTGGGACCGTGAGAAGGCCCAGGAGCGCCTGGGCAAGCTCTCCAACTCGGTGGCCGTAATCAAGGTTGGGGCCGCGACCGAGGTTGAGCTGAAGGAGCGCAAACACCGCGTTGAGGACGCCCTGTCGGCGACCCGGGCAGCCGTTGAGGAAGGCATCGTGCCTGGCGGCGGCGTGGCGCTGATCGGCGCGATCAAGGCGTTGGACGCCTTGGACCTCGCCGGCGACGAAGGCACCGGCGTGCGCATTCTGCGTCGCGCGCTGGAGGAGCCGATGCGCCGTATCGCGATCAACGCGGGCCAAGACGGCTCCGTGATCGTGCAAGAGGTGAAGACGAGCCGCAAGAAGAACTATGGCTACGACGCCTTCGACGACGAGTTCGGCGATATGATCGACAAGGGCATCGTGGACCCGGCGATGGTGACCCGCGCCGCGATGGAAAACGCGGTCTCAATCGCGTCGATGGTGTTGACAACGAACTGCCTGATCACTGACAAGCCGGAAGAGGGCAGCGGCGCCGCGGCGGCCATGGCGGCCGGCGCGCCCGGCATGTACTAAACCGGCCGGACTGGAAGATCCTGAAACGGGCCCTTCGGGGCCCGTTTCTTTTGCCCGCGCGATCGCCGGTGCTGCGCCGGCTGCGTTAGCCCTTGCGGCGACGACGCCAGTGACGTCGTTCCTGGACTTCGCCGGGAGTCGCTTGGTCGAGCTCGGGCAGCGTGAGCCGCCGCAGGACGGGCTCGGTGCCGTGGATCAGACGGCAGGTGGCGGCGGCGACGTCGTCGGCCACGGGCTCGGTCAGCGTCGCCAGCGGCAACGTGGTGTGCAGTCGGGACCAGGACGCTGTCCAGTCCTCAAGCTCCCACTCAGGGCCAAGCGCGGCTCGCAGGTCGTCTGCGTGACGGGCGATCTGCGCCGCCACTTCGCGACTCCAGTCGTGGGGGCCTTCAATGTGCAGACCCACTTCGATCCGGCCGGTCTTGCGCACCGGCCAAACCTCGTAATGGAGGCGCGGCTCGCCAAAGTGGATCTGGAGCGAAGTGAAGACGCGTTTCGATGTGGGCGAGCCCAACGCTGGGTCCAGGTCGCGCTCGGTCCGTTCCTGCACCTCGTGCAGGAACTCGCGGATGTTCAGTCGAGGGGCGGCGGTTGCGCGGGGCATGGCAGCAGGCTACGGCAGCGCTCCTCGTCCATGTTCGGGTTAGGATGCGGAACGGGCAGCGGACCTGCCGCGGGGGAGAGGCTACGGGTGGACGCAGAACGCGATGTCCTGATCTACGTGACCAGTTGGTGCGGGTCATGCCGGGCGGCGCTGCACTGGCTCGACGAGCAGGCGGTCGACTACCGCACGATCGATATCGACGAGGACGGCGAGGCTGCGGAGATCGTGATGGGACTGAATCGGGGCAACCGCTCCGTGCCCACGATCATCGTCGATGGCAACCACATCCTGCGGGAGCCGAGCCGCGCCCAACTGGTTGAGGCGTTCGGCGGCGACTAGCAATCCGTCGGGTTCGCAGAACCCTATTCGTGGTCGATCACATGCGCCGCGGTCGCCTTAAACGTGATCGTAACGAGGCTTCCCACATCGATCGCGAGATCTTCAAGCGAGGGTCGCGTGAGCGTGACGACGACGGGGATGTTGCCGTCGGATCCGGCACCGAGCTGCACCCGCACAACGGGACCGGCCGCCTGAACGCCGCGCACTGTGGCGGGCAGGTGATTGCGCGCGCTGGTCGGCTGCTCCTCCACGCGGGGTTCGGCGATGGCGGCCAGCGTGATCTCCTCGGGCCGGATGGCGAAGAGGGCGTGCTTGGGAGGGTCCGCGGCAGCGACATCGAGTTCG
>CAUYZA010000289.1:0-4182 GCA_963577225.1 Dehalococcoidia bacterium
CGGCGTCGGTCCTCCCGACCCGCGTCACCAGGTGGCGCAAGAATGACGTCGTGAGGAACGGAAGGTCGCAGGCCACCACCACCGTGTGCTCGGTTGGCGCCCTGACCAGCGCCGTGTACACGCCGCTCAGCGGCCCGGCGCCCGGTATGAGATCCGCGCACACACGCAGACCCGACCCGCGAAAGGGGTGCGGGTCGTTGGTGACGATGAGAATATGTTCCGCGACGTGGCGCAGCACGGACAGCTGCCGATCAATGATCCGCTTGCCGCCCACCGCGAGGGCCCATTTGTCGAGACCGCCCAGGCGTGTCGCCTGGCCTCCTGCGATGATGGCTGCGGTTCGCACCTCAGGACCCTGGGACCAGATGTGCCATGCCGCGGGCCGACGCATCCCACCCGACGGCGTTGTTCGTCGCTTCCATACGGGCGGTCGGCACGCTCGTCGCTCCCGGCCGGGTGGGTGCCGTGACGTTGAGATTTAGGACACTGATCAAAATACAGTTGCCGTCTGGGAGCGCCGCGGCGCGGGATGCCCCGGCGGCCAAGGTGTTACCTTTATCTTGATCAGTGTCCTTAGCACACCCATTCTCAACCAGGGTCGTCAACCTTAGCAGATGTCGGAACCGAAAATCGGGCGGGCGCTCGCGTCGAGCTTGCACCAGGCCATCAACGAGCTCATGCCCACCCGGGTCGAGTTCTACGAGAACTGGCTGACGCCGGGCCGCATCCGGCAAGGGGCACTCGGCCGCGCGCGACTCGGCGCGGTCATTAGCTTCCTGCGCCAGGAGGGCGAGACCTACGAGGCGGTGGTACGCCGGGCAGGACGCTACACGGCGAACTGGACGGCCGAGACCATTCCGTCGGTGGAACGCGGCTTGTTGCGCCGTCTGCCCCGCCGGCTACGGATTCGCGCGGTGCTGCGCACGGCCGGGCGTCTGGTTCGTCATCTGCATGAAGGCAGTCAGCTGGACAGCATGGTGCGGCGCGGCACCGCTTTGGTCGAGATCGACGGGTCCGTATTCTGTGACGTACGCGAGCGGGCCGCGGCGCCTCTGTGTGGCTTCTATGCCGCCTTGCTCGAGCGGTACTTCGAGTTCTTTGACCTGCCGTGTTCAGCCGAGTTATTGCGATGCCGCGGGACCGGCGAGCCGTCCTGTGAGCTGCTTCTCGACACCACGGTCGGGCCAGCACCGGTCGCGCCGGACCTCGTCGTGGACCCCATCGGCCTCGAGCCGACGGATGAAGGCGCGTGATCCGCCCGGGTCTCTGGTAACCTTGCGTTCCTGCGGACGCCGCGATACCGTGGGTCTATACCCGCTTCAGGTATGCGTTCCCCATGAGACCATGGATGACAGTTCAGGGCTCCCGTCTGGCGGTCGGTCTCGTGGTGTCCGCTGCGGCGCTGTGGGGGCTTGACCGTCCGTTGGCGGCCGGCCAACTCGCGGACCGCCCGTCCGTGTATGTGGCGGAGGTCGACGCGCTCATCCAGCCCGCCTCCGCGGAGTTCATCAAACAGACGTTGAATCGCGCGGACGCCGCTGATGCCGCTCTGGTGGTGTTGGTGCTTCGCACGCCAGGGGGCTTGGTCGACTCCACGCGCGACATCAATACCAGCATCATCGAGGCGAAGACGCCGGTCGTCGTCTATGTCGGTCCGAGTGGAGCCCGCGCCGCGTCGGCCGGGTTTCTGATCACGATCGCGGCGGATGTTGCCGCGATGGCGCCAGGCACCCACATCGGGGCCGCCCACCCCGTCTCCGGGACGGGCGAGGCGATGGACGACACCGCGGCCGAGAAGGCCGCGTCCGATGTTGCCGCCTATGCGCGCTCGCTTGCCACCCAGCGCCGGCGCAATGTCCCGTTGGCCGAGCGGGCCGTGACCAACAGCGAGTCGTTTACCGAAACGGAGGCGTTGGAGGCGGAGCCGCCGTTGATCGATCTGGTGGCGGACGATCTCGACAGCCTGCTCGAGACATTGAATGGCCGCGCCGTCACCCGATGGGATGGGAGCACACAGATCCTCCGGACGGCTGGGGCGCCGGTCGAGCACATCGAAATGAACTGGCGGCAGCGGCTGCTGAGTGCGATTGCGCATCCGCAGATTGCCGTGCTGCTGTTCAGCCTCGGCACGCTCGGGCTGACCATCGAGCTGTGGACCCCGGGAGCCGTGCTGCCTGGGGTGGCGGGGGGGCTCTGCTTGCTGCTGGCGTTTTTCGCGTTCCAGATCATGCCGATCAATTATGTGGGCTTGCTTCTGGTCGTCTTCGGTCTGGTACTGCTCATCCTCGAAATGGTGACGGCGGCGTTCGGGGTCCTGGCGGCCGGTGGTGTGATCAGCATGATTTTTGGCCTCGCGATGTTGATCGACTCTCCGGCGCCTGAGCTGCAGCTGGGCTGGCCGTTCATCCTCTCGACGATGCTGGCGTTGGCGGCGATCGTGGGGTTTCTGGCTCGCCTCTCGCTGCGGGCTCAGCGTCGCCCCGCGGTCACGGGAAGGGCTGGTATGCTTGACGAGTCGGGCGAGGTAATCGACGACGTCGGTCCAGGCGTTGGAGGCCGGGTGTCGACGCACGGCGAGATCTGGTCGGCGATCGCACCCGAAGCGATCTCGCGGGGGACACGCGTGCGGGTGGTGGCTATTGACGGGATGACTCTGACGGTGTCGCCAGAGCGCCCTGCCGTAGCGGGTCCGGCGCAAGGAGTGCACATATGAGTCCCATCCTGATCTTTGCTCTGGTCGTGGCGTTGTATCTGGCCAATTCGATCAAAATCCTGAACGAGTACGAGCGGGGCGTCATCTTTCGCCTGGGCAAGTTGCTGCCGCGGCCGAAGGGCCCCGGTGTCATTCTCGTCTTTGCGCCCATTGATCGGATGGTCCGGGTGGGGTTACGGACCATCGTCATGGACGTGCCACCGCAGGACATCATCACTCGCGACAACGTGTCGGTGACGGTGAACGCGGTCCTCTACTTCCGGGTGATGGACCCGACGAAAGCGATTGTCGAGGTTGAGAGCTTCAACTACGCTACGTCACAACTGGCCCAGACGACCTTGCGCAGCGTGCTGGGGCAGGTCGAGTTGGACGATCTGCTCTCGGAACGCGACCGGCTCAACCAGGACCTGCAGCGCCTGCTCGATCAGCAGACAGATCCGTGGGGGATCAAGATTGCGGCGGTCGAGGTCAAGCATGTGGATCTCCCGGAGAACATGCAGCGCGCCATGGCCAGACAGGCCGAAGCCGAGCGTGAGAAGCGTGCGAAGATCATCCATGCGGAGGGCGAATTCAACGCCTCGGAGCGCCTCGCGCAGGCGGCCGACGTCATGAGCGGTCAGCCGCTGGCCATTACCCTGCGCTATCTCCAAACGCTGACGGAGATTGCCGGCGAGAAGAACTCCACCATTGTCTTTCCGCTGCCGGTTGAATTGCTGAATTTGCTGCAGCCCAAGCGATCTGCTGGCTCCGATGGTGAACAGCCCCAGGAGTGACCCGGCGCCCAGCGCGAAGCAGCTGGTCTTTCTGGCGATCATGGCGACCACGGTCGCCGTGATTGTGTTCCTGTGCGGCGTGCTCGTCGGTCGCGGTGTGCCGGCTCGACGCACGGCGATGGGGACCGTGTCCGATGTCCTGCCCGGGGGCAGCGCGCAGGTCGCGATCGGGGTGCCGGAGGTGCCAACGAGTGAGGATGCCGAGACGGCGTCACCGCTCGTGGGTCTCAGCTACTTCGAACGACTGAACGGTATCGAGCCGGTGGTGGAGGCCGTCGAACTGCAGCGCGTGGGGCAGGACGCGTCCACGACCGAAGGAGACGCGCCCGAGGCCGCGCCTGCCGTCGCGGTCACCGAGGGGAGCGCTCCACCCCTGACAACCCCGTCGGCCCCCGAGGAGACGGGCCCCGGCCCGGCCGGTGGGATGTTCGTGCTGCAGGTGACCGCCTTGCGGGAGAGCGCCGAGGCGAATCAGGTGGCCGAAGGCCTGGTGGCGAGCGGCTACCCGGCGTTCGTGGTCGCTCCGGCGACCGATGCGCCGGTCGCCGTGTTCCGGGTGCGCGTGGGGCCCTATGCGGACCGCGCGGAGGCGGAAGCCGCGGGTCGCCGGTTGGAGGCCGAGCAACGCCTCAAGCCCTGGGTCATCCAGCTCTAATTTCTCTCCGTCCAGAAAGAGTCTTGACAGTGGTAGTGGAA
>CAUYZA010000290.1:0-4158 GCA_963577225.1 Dehalococcoidia bacterium
CCCAGAAGCGCTCCCGGATGTAGGCGCCACCCGCGACGGTGTACTTCTGGTACTCGCCGTCGACGACTTCGCCCATACGCCGCGCGAGCCGTCCGTCGTGGTCTTTGGCCAGGAGCTCGTCCCACTCACTGCCCCAGAGCAGTTTGACCACATTCCAGCCGACGCCGCGGAAGACGGCCTCCAGCTCCTGGATGATCTGGCCGTTCCCACGCACCGGGCCGTCCAGGCGTTGCAGGTTGCAGTTGACGACGAAGATCAGGTTGTCGAGCTGTTCGCGCGTGGCCAAGGCGATCGCGCCGAGCGCCTCGGGTTCGTCCGTTTCGCCGTCGCCGAGGAAGCAGATCACTTTGCGGTTGCTGCGCTCGATCAGGCCGCGGTCTTCCAGGTAGCGCATCATCCGCGCCTGGTAGATCGCCATGAGCGGTCCCAGACCCATCGAGACGGTGGGGAACTGCCAGAAGTCGTCCATCAGCCAGGGGTGCGGATACGACGGCAGCCCACCCCCTTCGGCGAACTCGCGCCGGAAGTTGTGCACCTGCTCCGGCGTCAGCCGCCCCTCCAGGTAGGCACGGGCGTAAATGCCGGGCGCGGCGTGGCCCTGGAAGTAGATCAAATCGCCGCCCGAAGGATCGTCGGGCCCGCGGAAGAAGTGGTTGAAGCCGACTTCCAGCAGGGTGGCGACGGAGGCGTACGTCGAAATGTGTCCACCAATGCCGTGGGAGCGTGCGTTCGCTTCCACCACCATCGCCATCGCGTTCCAGCGAATGATGCTCTTGATTCGGCGTTCGACCTCGCGGTCACCAGGGAACTTGGGCTGATCGTCCACGTTGATGGTGTTGATGTAGGGCGTGCGCGATGTGACCGGAAGTTGCACGCCGTGCTTCTGGGCGTCGATTTGGAGCGAATGCAGCAGACGGCTGACGCGTTCGGGGCCGCGCCCGCGCAGTACGTCGTGCAGCGATTCCACCCAGTCCTGGGTCTCCAGCCAGTCTTCGGCTTCGGCCGGACTGACGCTGTCGCGCGTATCATTTTGAGCGGCGTCCGTACTCATCGATAGTCCAGCATCCTGTTATAAACCGCCTCTATGAGTTCATAGAGGCGCTGAATCGCTGCTCTTCCACCTTACTGGAGCAGCCTGTGCGAAAGGAGAAGGCTCCGTGACAGAGATTACGTGGCGCCAAGTCGATTGGGTTCAGCGGCGCCGTTCTCAGTCTGCGTCGGCCGTCGCAGCGTCCAGCTCTCGCATGCGGCGCTCGGCTCCGTTCTCCGTCAGTAGCAGAGCCTGGCGGTAGGCCGCAACCGCTTCTTGCCGACGTCTCAGGCGTCGCAGGAGGTCCGCGCGGGCCGCGTGCAGCAGGTGGTAGTCGCGCAGGCTGCCGTCGGTCTCAAGCTCAGTGATGGCCGCGAGGCCGGCCTCCGCGCCTTCATCCATGGCCAGGGCGACCGCGCGGTTGAGTCTTACCACGGGGCTGGGTGTCAGCTGCTCCAGCTTCTCGTAGAGCGCGACGATTTGGGGCCAGTCCGTCTCTGCGGCGACCGGCGCTTCAGCGTGCAAGGCCGCGATCGCGGCCTGAATCTGATACGGCCCGACGCGCCCCCACCGCAGCGCCTGCTCGACGAGGGGGAGCGCTTCGTCGATCGCCTCCTGGTCCCAGCGCGTGCGGTCCTGATGCTCGAGTAGGACTAGGTCGCCGCGCGCGTCCGTGGGGGCATCGCGTCGGGAATCTTGCAACAACAGCAGAGCCAATAGCCCGAGTGCCTCGGGTTCATTGGCATGAGTTCGGCGATGACGCGGCTGAGCCGGATCGCCTCGCGGCACAGCTCAGCGCGGATCAAATCGTCGCCGCCGGTGGCGGCGTAGCCCTCGTTGAAGACGAGGTGAAGCACGTGCAGTACGGAGCGCAGGCGGTCGGGCAGCTCGTGGTCGGCGGGCACGCGATAGGGGATGCCTGCCTCGCGGATCTTGCGCTTTGCCCGCACAAGTCGCTGAGCCATGGTTGGCTCGGAGACGAGAAACGCGCGCGCGATCTCGACGGTGGTGAGGCCGCCGAGGGCTCACAGCGTCAGGGCGATCTGCGCTTCCGGCGCGATTGCCGGATGACAACAGGTGAAGATCCGGCGCAGGCGGTGGTCCGGAATGCCATTCCCGTCGCCCTCAAGTTCGTCTACAACGCTGTCCCGTTCGAGCTGCGCCCGCAACTGGTCGCGCTTTTCGCCCAGGGTCTTGTCGCGGCGCAGGCGGTCGATCGCCTTGCGACGCGCCGTCGTCGTTAGCCAGGCGGCGGGGTTGTTAGGCATGCCGTCCCGAGGCCAGCGATCGAGTGCGACGACAAGCGCGTCCTGGAGGGCGTCCTCGGCCAAGTCGAAGTCCCGCGTGAGCGCGATCAGCGAGGCCAGAATGCGCCCAGACTCGGTGCGAAAGACGCGCGAGATCTCGTTGGCGAGTGCGGAATCCTCCGCGTCGGGCTGCCCGTTCATCTATGCCTCGTTTTGGGATCTACATCTCGTTGATGGGGCGGACCTCGATCGTGCCACTGGCCGCCGCCGGGATCCGCGCGGCGTAGCCGAGAGCCTGATCAAGATCGGCGCAGTCGATCAGGAAGAATCCGCCCAGCGCTTCTTTGGTCTCGGCAAACGGACCGTCCGTGGTTTCGGTCTTGCCATTGCGCACGCGGACGCTGGTCGCTGTTGAGGTGGGCTTGAGTTCCTCGCCCTCCAGCCAGGCGCCGGCTTCCCGGATCTCGCCGACCACGCGGCCATATTCCTCGTAAACCTCGGGGCGGTCTCCCCTTCGTCGGACTCGTTGACGTAGATCAGTAGCAGGTACTTCATGGTGATCTCTTCAGGAGAGCGACGATCGTAGCGGGCTCAGATCGACAGGCGGCTCGAGTTGTTCAGGACTTCTCCTGAGGGGCGTCGCCGGCGGGGAACGACCCGTGATCCTGCGCCAGCGAGGCGGACAGGCAACGTCCAAACGCGCCCTGGCGGTCGTGGAGCTGCGCCTCTCCCGTCGCGATGCCTTCTCCACTGCCTCGACCGCTGATCTGGAGGCAGAGCCAGTCGCCGACGGGCGGGCGGTGCAGATAGAGCGTGATGTCGGCGTTGATGTATGGCGCGCCGCCGGCCATGTTGGCGAGCGGATTGACGAAGTCCGAGACCGCCGCCGCGCGCTCGTTGGGCGAGAGTGGGCTGCCCGGAAGCAACTCCATGGGCACGCGCATCCAGGAGATCGCCGGCTTGTCCTCGCCCCATTGCGTGACGCGACGCCACTCGACGCTGGAGGCGTAGCCGATGCCGCGCTGGTGGTCGCCCTCGTGGGGCGGGTCGGGCTGGTCGGGGAAGGCGGGCGTCTGCGGCAAGATGTCGAGCCCGGGCTGAGCGTCGTCGCGCGTGGCCAGCATTAGGGCGTGCGCCCGCGTGACCTCGGTCTCGCCGGCGAAGAGCGAGGCACGCACGGCCTTGACGCGACGCCCGTCGCGTAGCAGCTCGGTCTCCACCCGCATCGGCGCGTAGGGCACGGGGCGGAAGAGGTCGGTCGTGAGACGGGCGAGGCGCAAAGAGGGGTCGTCGACTTGCTCGGTGACGGCTCGTGTGAGCAGCGCGGCCACGGGCCCGCCGTGCAACAACTCCAGGCTCCAGGGACTGCGGGCGTACTCGGTCGGCATGTAGCCCAGCTCGTGGGGGACGAAGAGCGAAGGCTCGCTCACGCGCGAGTCTTTGCGCCGTTGGGTGGCTCGGCGGCCTCCGCCTGCTGCGCATCGCGTTCGCCGACGAGGGCGCGCAAACGGGGAATCAACTCCCGCCCGTATTCGATGGCGTCCTCGAACGGCGCGAAGCCGCGGATCAGGATCGCGGTCACACCGAGGTCGTAGTAGCGCACGAGCGCATCGGCTACCTGCTCTGGCGTGCCGACCAGCGCCGACGTGTTGCCAGGGGCCCCCGACGCGCCAGCGATGGGCAGATAGAGGCGCTCGTCGTGGACGTCCTTCTCCGCCGCCAGATCCATCAGTCGCTGCGAGCCAACGGCCTGAGGGCGTGGCGCGTCGCTGCCGAGCGGGACGCTGCCCTGTTTGAGGGCGCCGCTTTCGACCCCTTCCAGGATCGCATGCGCCTTGTCCCAGGCTGCGCCCTCCGTCTCGGCCAGGATGGGCCGGAAGG
>CAUYZA010000291.1:0-4154 GCA_963577225.1 Dehalococcoidia bacterium
CCCTCCGGCAGCATCGGCGCCGACGCATGCCAGACGTGAAACATCTCCTGCCAAATCTCCTCCACCACCTCGCCCCCGGCCTCCCGCGCCTTGGCCGTCACGCGCGTCGTGTCGTCCAGCAGCATCTCGTGGTCACCTACCTGCAACAGCAACGGCGGCAACCCCGCCAGATCCCCGAACAGCGGCGACGCCAGCGGATCCTCGGCCGCGCTCGTGCCCAGGTACTGGCTTGCCATCCCGTCCAGCATCGACCGATCTCGGACCACCGGGTCGACGTCCTTGCGCGACTCGATCGACGCCCCACTCTGCGTCAGGTCCGTCCAGGCCGAGATCCCGAACGCCGCGTCAGGCAGTCGCACGCCGCGCTCACGCGCCGCCAGCAACACCGACAACGCCAGCCCGCCGCCCGCCGAATCCCCACCCACGAACACCGCCTCCGCCTCCGACTCGCCATCCGGCCCGTTCGCCTGAATGAACGACAGCGCCGCCACCGCATCGTCCACCGCCGCCGGGAACGGATGCTCCGGCGCCAAGCGGTAGTCCAGGTTCAGCACCGAGCAACCCGTCGCCTGCGCGATGTCCTCGCAAAGCCGCCGCCGTCCCAACACCGAGCCCAGCACGTAGCCGCCGCCGTGGAAGTAGAGAATTCGATTGCCCGGGTTCGACCCGGCCACCGTCGTCCACTCGCCCGGCACGCCGTTTGCATCGACCGCGGCAATCGTCGCCGCCTCGGTCGGCGGCAACGCCCGTGCATCGCCAGCCGCGCGCATCGCGTTCAGATCGGCGGGCGGATCCGCCGCCTGCGCGGCCTGCCGTTCCGCCATCGCCTTGAGTACGGTCTGAAGTTCGGGGGACGCCATGACAGGCTTCAATCTTGGTCCGCGCAGGCTACGCGATCCTCAACCACCGCGCCGCCAGCGTCCTGCCCCTCCACGAGACTCCACACCCGTGGGTCGGCTAGCCTGGCGCGACAATTATCGAAGCGCGAAAGAGAGATCACCATGGCGTCTGCAGAATTCGCGGCGGTGCTGGAGCAATTCCGAGCGGCCGGCACAGGAATCTCGCAAGCGGCCAACGTTGAAGAGCAGCGCGCGGGCTACGAAGCCCTCGCCTTCCCGCTCCCGGACGCCACCACCGTCACCCCGGTCGACGCCAACGGCGTCCCCTGCGAGTGGATCGTCGCCGACGATGCCAGCCCCGACGCCCGGCTGCTCTACTTCCACGGCGGCGGTTATGTCACCGGCAGCCTCAACACACACCGGCATCTCTCGGCCGCAATCTCCCACGCCTCCGGCTGCGCCGTCCTCGCCGTCGACTACCGCATGGCCCCGGAGGACCCCTTCCCCGCCGCCGTCGACGACGCCCTGGCCGCCTACCGCTTCCTGCGCGACAACGGCCCCGACGGCCCCGGCGAGGCCTCCTCCAGCTTCATCTCCGGCGACTCGGCCGGCGGCGGCCTCACCCTCATCACCATGCTGGCCGCGCGCGACGCCGGCCTCCCCATGCCCGACGCCGCCATGCCCCTCTCGGCCTGGACCGACCTGACCGGCAGCGGCGAGACCATGGAGACCCGCCGCGAGGCGGACCCCGTTGTGACACGCGAGGCCCTCGACGACATGGCCTCGCACTACCTCGGCGACGGGGACCTCAAGCAGCCCCTCGCCTCGCCGCTCTACGCCGATCTCTCCGGCTTGCCGCCCTTGCTGATGCAGGTCGGCGATGCCGAGATGTTGCTGGCCGACACCACCCGCGTCGTCGAAAAAGCGCGCGCCGCCGGCGTCGACGTCACCGAAGAGATCTGGCCCGAGATGTTCCACGTCTTCCAGCACTTCTGCCAGGCCTTCCCCGAGGCCCAAGAAGCCGTCGATCGCATTGGCGAGTTCGCCAAATCGCACATGAAGGTCACCTCCTAGCAGCACGTACACGCCCACGCTTCCGGGAGCGCGCCCGGCCCGAGTAAGGACGACACATGCCTGCCGACTTCGCACGCACCGCCGCAGAGATCACCGACGAGTGGCTCTCTGACGTGCTCGGCGCAACCGTGACCTCCTTCGACGTCACCTTCCTCGAAGGCGGCGTGCTCTCCGAGGCAAGCCGCCTCCACGCCATCACCTACGACGGCGACCCCGGCGACGCCCCGCCCTCGGTCGTCGTCAAAGTCGCGCACAGCGTGGACGACCAAAAATAAACCCCTCTGCGACGGCGCCCACCGCACCACCGGTTTCGAGTCCGACACTTCCCACTAAGCCGCCACGCAGGCCCGGCCGTCGTCTTGATGCGGGGAACGATCGCTAATCAATAGCGATCGCAGTTAACTCCTCCCACCTGGCACATGCATCGCGGACTATCATCCGCTCCAACATCGATCGGAGCGTCCGCATGCAAGTCGCCATCGTCGACTTCAACCTTGCCCGGCGGAATCGGATCGAGCGGGCCATCAACCTCGCCTGGTCAACGCTGCTCAGCGAGACCTTGCCCGGCGAGCTGCGTCGTCTGCTCGCCGACGCGTTCCTGGGCGTTCTCACCATCCACAACGCCCACGGACTCAACTCCAAAGGCGAATCCACCTCGTCCCTCGGCTGGTCCTTCCCTGGCTCCGGCGAGATCCACCTCAACACGATCTCGCTCGATGAGGAAAAGCTCGCGGCTCTCATCCTCCACGAAACGACGCATGCCGTCCGCCCCCGGCCCGAAGGAAGCGAGTTCCACGCCGAGCTCGTTGAGTTCGCTCTCCTGCCCCACAAGGCGACCGCCCCGACCGCCGGCGATTGGCCGAAGTTCCGCGCCCGCACCAACCTCGTCTCAGGCGGACCGATTCGCCGCAGCCGCTGGTACGAGTGGAACAGCCACACAGGAGACATCGCCCTGATCACCGCCCCCGCACAGAGCGTCATCCCGCACGCCCACCGCGCGAAATGGATCTTGCCGGTCACCCAACGCCCCTAGACCCCCCCCAAGTCGCGCCCCAGACCCGAAGCACACGCGAACGCCATCCGTCATCATGGCAAGGTGAGGAGCCGCACCAAGAACCATGCCCACCTACAACTTCGAATGCGACGACTGCGGACACGCCTTCGAGCTCAAGCGACCCATGTCGCAAGCCGGCGATCCCGCCACCTGTCCCCAAGACGGCGCCAACGCCCACCGCCTCTACAGCGCCGCCGCCGTCCAGCGCCCCTCCCAACGGCGCAGCCCCAGCCACGACCCCGATGTCCGCGCTGAACGCGCCCAAACCGCCGACGAACGCGGCGACGCCGCCGGCGTCCCTCGCGCCCCCGATCGCAGTAACGACATCCCCCTCCCCGATCCTCCCTCCCGCTAGCCGCCGCGCCCAAAACGGCGCCCGCCCTAGGCTCACTCTATCATTCATGGCTGCATGGTTGCGGCAGCACCTCGACCTCACGCTGCGCTAGCTTTGCCAGGCATAAACCCTGTGCCCTGGGAACTAGCCGATGGCGTTCCTCCTCGACTTCCTCGTCAGACCCCTCCGTGCGATTAAGCGGCGGACTCCCTAGCGCCGCCCTCTCAAGGACGTCACTGAACCCATCAACGCCTCCGTCGAAAGCATCCGCCAACTCGTCACTCAACCCAACTCTCTCGTCGAGTGGAACCCCGACATCTATCAGGTCGGGATGAACCGCGCCCATCTCGATCCCGATTGGCCCGGCCCCACCCCCGCTCTGCCAATCATCCTGCCGGGAGAGACAGCGTATTTCGCCATGAGCACCGCCGATGGCATCGAGGACGTCGCGCTCGGCGTCGCCGCGAACGGCGAGACGGTCGAGATCATCGCCTCGCGCCCGGGCTATGGCAGCCTCATCCGCACATACACTCTCGCGCGCCGCCCGGCGGGCCGCACCACGACCCTGACCTACACTGCAGGGATCGTGGGCATCCCCGCCCTCTTCTCCCGCTCGTTCGACGACCGCCAGAAGGCAGCGCGCACGATCGCCGAGGCCCTTAAGCTCCGCGCGGAACTAGTCGCCGACTCCATCTTCAGCACGTTCGACACCGACTTCTTTGTCGAACCCCCACCTGGAAACGGCTCCACTCCATCACGCATGGCAACAGCGGGTCATACGGCCTTGCCGGCCCGCGCGGCGCCGGCAAGAGCTGGCACATGCAGCGCGCACTTACCTCAATCAGCGCCCGCG
>CAUYZA010000292.1:0-4145 GCA_963577225.1 Dehalococcoidia bacterium
GAGGCTATTCAAGAACGCCGGAACGCCGGCTCGAAATGATTGCCATTCTTGCGTCACCGGATCCCATTTGAAGAGGGATTCGGCTCCGTGAAGTTGCGCGGCCAGTTCGGCTGCCGTCATCGGGTCGCCGGAATAAACGATCGTGTTCCAGCCCGGCGCTAAGCCCAGCGCCCGCTTCGGAACTGCCGCGGAAGTACCCGCTGAATCTACGCCGACTGTCGGTGCCTCGGGTGGATCATCCCTCAACGGCGAGGAGGTGGACGCCGGTCGAGCCACACAGAGCGCCGCCGCGACCTCCGCTGTCACGGGAATGCCGCTGCTTCCAGCGGAGGGATCGAGTCCAAACTCGCTGAGGAAATCGTCCACCTCGTCCGGGGCGACAGCGATCACACACCGAATCGCCGAGTCGAGTGGTTCGTCGGTAACTTGTGCGCCGGCTGATGATCCCATCACCTGTGGGGCCGCGATCGCTGCGAGAAATGCCAAGAAGATTCCGAACCGCCGGAATCCAGACGCGGTGGCGTGCCTGAAATTCATGCCTTTTACCTTCGCTGTGGCTCGTTTTTGATCTCGGATGACGGCGTTAGTGCTGGGTGTCTCCCGACGCCCGGCACACGGTCTGCTCGCCGCGGCAAGAGCGGCCAGCGGACGGTGCGATCCCACTGGCGAAAAGCCAGACCGCGATTTCGCCGAAAACCGAAGCATCCGAACGGTCATTCGGACCGTGTTCCGTCGGATCGTTGCCAACATAGGTCCTGCTCCTCGTCCGTACGAGCGGATGTTCCGCTCTACGGACTAAACAGAGCCGAGCCAAAATCCTTACAGCCGACTGCGCCTTATGTCGGTCAGTCAGGGTGTGCACACTACCTCCCGCGAGGTTCGTCGCGAACGAGTGCGCCGATTTCCTCCCGGCGCCTGGGACAGGACATGGCCCTCACTACGCGACCAAGTCCGGTGGCGTCGGGAGGCGGCTGGTCTCCCGACGCCCCTCGCGTGATCCCCTTTGCCTCAAAAGGCGTGGCAAGGCTGCCCGCTCCAATTCGGCACGAGCCACGTGGCGATCACCCGCCACACCTTCGCGATAGCCGGCAGCGGACGGGATTAGAGCGCGGGGGCCTGCCAGCCCCCTAGCAACGTCTCGATGCGACCCGCGAGCGCCAGCGAGACGTCATCGCGCCAGGGCGATGCGGCTACCTGTACCCCAATCGGCATACCGTCGGAGGCCGTACCGACGCGTACGACCGCGACCGGCCAACCCGTCAGGCTGAAGGTCAAGGCCCATATGTAGCTCTGCGCGTCGACGCTGCCGTGCGACCCAGCGGCGCGGCGCGCTCGACAGCGTGGTCACCATCCGCGTGCAGTCCGAGGTCTCCCGGGTCGTTGCGGAAGGGGGACGGCCGCGCAACTACGTGAGATTCGATTCCACCCCGCGCATGAGGATGGAGCGCGAGATCGCGCCGTTGCGGCGTACGCGCTCGAAGTCGACCTCTTGCAGGCGTCCGCTGGGCGGCGTCGCCAACTGGAAGTGGCTGTAGCGGTCCTCGCCGCTCACCGACAGCACTGCGAGCCCCTCGCCACCCGGCATCGCCATCGAGGTGTCGATCAGGCGAATCGCGAAGCCGATCCGACGGTCGTCGCTCTGGTTTGGGTTGGAAGCGTGGAAGAGGTGCCCGTGGTGGAGCGAAACCTGTCCGGGCCGCAGCACGACGTCGGTGGCCTCCGACTCGTCCACCTCGACCGCGATCTCCTGTCCGCGCGAGAGCATGTTGTCCTCCGCGAAAGTGTCGACGTGCTCGACGATCGGTCGCTTGTGGCTGCCGGCTACGAATCGCATGCAGCCGCTCTGCTGCGTGGCCGGCGAGAGCGCCACCCAGGCGGTGACCTCTTGCTGGTCGTCCAGACCCCAGTAAGTGAGGTCTTGATGCCAGGTGATGTGATTCGGCGTCTGCGGCTCCTTGATGAAGCACTGCCCGCCCCAGGCGAGCAGGTCGGGGCCCAGGATCTCGGAGGCGGCCTCGACCAGACGTGGGTGCCGGATGAGTTCCGCGAACGAGGGCAACAGGTGGGCGGTGCTGCCGCGTAGCATCGCCAACTCTTGCGGCTGCTCCGCGAGATCAGCCTCCGCCGATTCCAGGTCGGCGCGCAGGTTGCGGGCCTCGGCGTCGCTGATCAGGTCGATCGGGAAGACAAAGCCGTCGCGCGCGTACGTCTCGGCGACGGTTGAGGTCGTCATCTCCGCCTCCCCTGGCAGTGCCATCCTAGGCCGGGTCCCCCGCACTAGCAAAACGAGCCGCCCTCGCAAGAGAGCGGCTCGCGATGGTCCGGAGGGCGGCGAGACCGAATCGGCAATTCCTCCGGCCGGGGAGCCGGTAGTACCCGCCTTCGACACGCCGACTTCCACGCGGGCCGGGGGTCGGCGAATATTGCCTCGGCACAGGGATGCCGCACTCCCGAGTCACGCTGTCAGCAAAGCCTCACCGCACGCTTTCCCGGAGCGTGTCCAGAGAGGCGTCCTGCCCGACGTTCGCGTGAGGGGCCCGGGGTGGGGTCGGGCCGACGTCCGCCCGGAGGCTGAGCGGGGAAGCTCCCGAACGCCGCCTCTCCCTTCATCCACTGTCCTGACGGCCGCAGCGACGGCAGACGATCACGCTCCCCACGCCGAAACTCCCGCCCCGCGCGTCCCAGTCATGCCAGCCGGGCCAGCACGCCACCCGGTTCCAGAGCTGTCGCCACATGGACCCAGTGTAGAGGCGGTCGAGGACGAACACGTACACGCCCACGCGAGTTTGCAGGCGTCCGGCGCAGGAGACTAGTCAGGTCGCCGCCCGGCGATCTGATGCAACGGATAGCGTTGATCAGCGAGGACGTCAGCGGTGTTCGGGTTGCCTCGGATCTGTCGCTTCAGCTCCGGGCTGAGCGAAGACGCCACCGAAGAGAGTGTTACCAGGGCACGGCCGCTCCCCGGTCTGCGAACGAACGCAAGCATCATGGACACGCACCGCTCAACGTGAACTCGAGCGTGTCGCCGCCCACAGCGGTCACTGCG
Organism: Dehalococcoidia bacterium; assembly: GCA_963577225.1. Taxonomy (GTDB): domain Bacteria; phylum Chloroflexota; class Dehalococcoidia; order Bin125; family Bin125; genus JAPUIR01. The sequence continues at coordinate 3,047 of CAUYZA010000292.1, forward strand.
GCACCGAATCGGTACCTGAGAGCGAAGCGCCTCGGTGTACGCTTCCCGTCGCTCCTGACGGAGCAACCTCTCCGCGAAAACTTCTGTTAGCCTTGCTACCCTGTGGAACCGTTCGGAGAAATGATGACACAGCAGGTTGGTGCCCCCACCTCAGTGGGACCGAGGTTGGACACGACGCAACGGGACTATGCCGGCGCCGCGGACTTCTACGACGACACGCGCCGGGCGAGTCCGTCGCTCGTGGCAGCCATGCTCGAGCAGTTGGGGCCGCCGAACGGACGGACCCTCCTCGAAGTCGGCTGCGGGACAGGCAACTACGCGGCGGCTTTCGCGGAGGCTGGCTTCCGCGTCATCGCCCTCGACCCGTCCCGCGAAATGCTGGCCCGCGCCGCCGCCAAGCTTCCGGGCCAGGTGACTCGCGCCGTGGGTGAGTCACTACCGCTGCCCGACCGCTCGATCGACTGTACGGTGACGGTCAACGTCTTCCACCACCTGCGCGACCCCCGTCTCCTGCTCGGCGAGCTCGCCCGCGTCACCCGTGACCGGACCCTCCACCACCTCACCGAGCACGGGCAGTTTCGCGCCCATTGGGCGATGCACTACTTCCCCCTCCTGCGTCACGAGCGTCCTGGGGAGCACCCGCGGCTGGCAACGCTGGTTCGCCTCTTGCGCCGGGCGGGCTTTGTCGATATCGACCCCGTACGCTTCGACTACCGCGACACGGCTGACGCGTCGCTGATGCCGTTGCGTAGCGCCTCGCCCTGGCGCCTGCGCGATGGCGAGTACCGGATGGGTATTTCCGCCTTCCGGCGCCTCACGCCCGCAGAAGATGCCTCCGGCGAAGCCGCGCTCGCTGCTGACCTCGCGTCGGGTCGCTTCGCAGAGGTAAGGCGCGGCTATGACGCAGCCTGGAGCTCCGTCGGGGACAGTCTCATCTTGGTGGCCAAACCCGCACCGTCGCTCCGCTGAGGCTTCCTCTGCGGCGATCTCCTGCCGATTTGCGGTGTTGCGGCTCGTGTGTTCTGGCTCGGCCGCGCCGGGCAGAGTCGCTGGTCTGTCTCGCGGAGAGGCGGCGGTGATCCGCACGCGCCATCCTCAC
>CAUYZA010000293.1:0-4137 GCA_963577225.1 Dehalococcoidia bacterium
GCGTCGAGTACGGCACCGACCAGATCTCGAAGAACTTGCGTGATATCGCCTCGATCCACACCGCCGATCTGGGCACCCGCCTCTTCTATACCTCGCACCTGGGGTTCGACACGCACGCCAATCAGCAGCCGACCTTCGACCGGCTCTGGACGGACCTGTCGCGCGGGATCGCGGACTTCTGGGATGACCTGCGTGCGCACCAGGCGGACGAGAACGTGGTGATGTTCCTCTTCTCGGAGTTCGGCCGGCGGGTGCGGGACAACGGCTCCGGCTCGGACCACGGCGCGGGCGGCGGCTGCATCGCCATTGGGCCACGGGTCAGGGGGGGGATGCACGGTCAGTTCCCCAACATGGCGCCGGAGGCGCTGGAGTCGGGCGATCTCGTGCCGAATCAGGACTTCCGCGGCGTCTACTCGACGCTGTTGGAGGACTGGTTGGAGCTGGACCCAGTGCCGATTGTGGATGGGACCTTCGAAAAGCCGGCATTCATCCAGACCGGCGCCGTCGCCTAGGGCGCGCCCGCCGAATTCGCGAAACGAAGCAGGGAATCGCGGGAGGGCAATCATGCTGACAACGACTGTTGCGGGACGCACCTGGCACTTCAGCCATTCGATCGGCTTCCACGTGGGGCCGGAGGGGTTCACGCACCCCAGCCCGGTCGAGGCTGCCGCGGACGGCACGCTTTACGTGGCGGATACGGGTGCGGTCGAGGGTGCCGGGCAGGGCTACGGGCAGGCAAAGATCCGTAAGCTGCGCATTGAGGACGAGTTCCTCAGCGAGATGGGCCTTGGCGATCTGATCTGGCCGCAGGGACTCGCGCTGAGCCGGGACGGCAACATCTACTGCTCGGACGCCGACCACCACGCGATCTTCGCCTACGACGCGGACGGCACGCAGATCGCCCGCTGGGGCGAGCAGGGCTCGGGCGAGGGGCAGTTCCAGCGCCCCGCGGGCCTCGGCTTCGATCGCGACGACAATCTCTTTGTTGTTGATACGGGCAACGCGCGGGTGCAGAAGTTCAGCAAGGAAGGGGAGCCCCTGGGTGCCTGGGGCACACAGGGCAGCGGCGAGGGCGAACTGAACCAGCCCTGGGGGTTGACCATTGACCAGGCGGGTGACGTATACGTGGCCGACTGGGCCAACGACCGGGTGCAGAAGTTCACGGCCGGGGGAACCTTTCTGACGCGCTTCGGCTCGACGATTGAGGACGGCGGACAACTGCGCCGGCCGTCGGACGTCGCCGTGGACAGCCAAGGAGATGTCTACGTCGTCGACTGGGGCAACCACCGGGTTCAGATCTACTACCCGGACGGCGACATTATTTGCGGCCTCTACGGCGACGCGAACGCCTTCTCCAAGGCGGCGCAAGCGACAATGGACGTCAATCCTGACTACATGCGCGCGTTCAAGCGCGTGAACCCGGTGGAGCTGATCAATTTCGGAAGCTTCGACCGGCCCCGGGGGATCGCGATTGATGGCGAGGACCGGATCGCCGTGACTGACGGTGGTCGGGGTCGGGTGCAGGTCTACGCCAAGGACAAGGACTACCTGGTTCCCCAGTTCAACGCCTAGCGAGCGCCGAGAATGACGCCCCCCGACCCCGTCGGTGGGGTGTCCTGATGCCTCCGCCTGGTCCCCCTAACACGCCCCGATCCACGTCCCCTGACTGCCATCTGTCTCGCGGAGAGGCGGCGGGGGATCACCACGAATTGGAGCGGCACCCTTGCTGCGTCTATTGAGGCGATGGTCCACGCGCGAGGCGAGCCGCAGTCGAACTCCGCAACGTTGCCGGCCCGGCGAGCCTTCAACTCGCCGCCAAGCCGACATCCAAACCCATGCCACCGGGAGATGCAGAGCGTGGCTTGGCCATTATCAGTCCGTGCGACAGCGGCCCCATCGGGTTAAGAGGAGGTCGCGCGGCGCCGTCCCCCACACCCCAGTCCGCGTGCAAGTCGGCGCGCCGAAGGTGAGCACTGCGTGTTTGTGGCGCGATGGCATTTCTCCGATCTTCGCTATGGTGCCCGCAGGCACCCGCCCGCCGTCAGTGTGCCGGGTCGGCCACGGACTGAACGGGGACGGGCGCGTGGTCGCGCACGCCTGTGCCAACCGGAGAGATGCCATGCCCTTCCATCGCACACGTGACGGCGCTCGGCTGCACTATCGGCTCCAGGGTGCCGGCGCCCCGGCGATGATCTTCATCCACGGCTGGTGCTCGAACCTTCGCCATTGGGAGTTTCAGGCGCGCCACTTCGCACGGAACCACACGGTGCTGCGGATCGACCGCCGCGGCATGGGGCGTTCGACCTCGCCCGTCCTGGGGCAGGGCGGCACGGCCAAGCGGCATGCCGAGGACCTTGCCCGTGTTGCCCGGAAGCATCGCATCCGTGACGCCATCGTCGTGGGGCATGCCGGTGGGGGTCCGACCACGCTGGAGTTCGCACGCGCCTATCCCGATCTCGCCCAGGCCGTCGTGCTGGTCGACGCCGGGCTCTATGCCAGGCGCACATTCGATCAGGCGACCGTCGAGGCGGTCGCCACAGCAGAGGGATTCCGCACCCTCTACTCGGCGTTCTTCGCCCCCACGTGCGACCCGGCGGTGTCCGAGCGGGCCATCGCGGAAGCGATCGCGACGCCGGCCGCGGTGGCCATCGACGAGAGACGCCATCTCTCGATCAACACGCAGGCCATCGCCCGCCAAGTCAGGCAACCCGTGCTGTGGGTGACCGCCACCGCGGCCGACGAGACGTACATTGCGAGCGTCCTCAAGGACATCGAATTCGGGCAGGTCGTCGGCTCAGGCCACTTCGTCCCACTCGAGGTCCCCGAGCAGCTCAACCCCATGATCGAGAGCTTCCTGACCCGGCTCTAGCCGCGCGAGGAGGGCGAGGCGCCCGCCCAACGCGTCCCAGAAAACTGCGTCTACTCCTGGTCGACAGGCAGCCGCCCAAGAGGTGCGCCCGTGATTCTGCGCGGCCGCCTCTTGGTGTCCAAATGGCCCGTACCGCAGCGTGGCATTAGCCTTCCGGCGGCCCGACGGCCGAGAACAGAAGGTACGCGCGATGGCGTTACGAGTGGGCATTCTGGGCACCGGCCCCCATGCCACGAACACCGTCCTCCCGGCGTTCCGGGCCCAGGGCTGGGAGGTGGGTGCCCTCTGCAGCATCGAGCCCGATCTCCCCGACCTGGCCGCCCGCCTCGGCATCCCGGTCGCGACCGGGGATTACCGCGAACTCGTCGAACGCGACGACTTGGACGCGGTCGCGATCGTCACCCCGACCCCGACGCACCGGGAGATCCTGCTCGCCGCCGTCGCCGCCGGGAAGCACGTCCTCTGCGAGAAGCCGATCGCCATGAACCTGCAAGACGGGCGCGAGATGCACGCGGCGGCAGAGGCCGCCGGTGTCACCACCATGATCGACTTCGAGTTTCGCTTCACCCCCACGTGCCTCCACGTCGAGCAACTCCTCGCCGATGGCTACGTGGGGGAGCTGCGCTACGCGACCATCGAGCTCATGCTCGAGAATTCAACCCTCGGCCCCGACCTCAGCTGGCACGACTGGACCGCGATGGGCGGTGGCACGCTCAATGAGCATGGCTCGCACTACACCGACAAGGTGCGTCAATGGTTCGGCGAGATCCGCGACGTCAGTGCCCAGATGCACACGTTCAAGCCCGATCGCCGCGACCCCGAGAGCGGGGCGACCGTGCAGACCGACGCCGACGACTTCTGGACCTGCACCATGACCCTGGCGGGCGGCGGAATCGTGACGCTGACGCAGTCCTGGGTCAGTGTGGTCAGCCAGGGTCTCCGCATCGGCATCGCCGGCACGGACGGCGCCCTCGTCGTCACGCAGAACGAATCGATGCTCTCCGACGTGGCGGTCCTGGGCGCCAAGACCGGCGCCGAGCAACTTGACGAACTCCCCCGCCCCGCCTCTCTGCCGCCCCTAGAAGACGCGCCCACCTGGCGGATCGCCACCCTCCAGCGCCTCCTCCGCGAGTTTGAGCGCGGCATCCGCAACGGCGGGTCGCCGGCGCGAATCCACAGGCTTGCCGCCGTGTGACGGAGGCTGTGGAAGTTGACCTCGGAGATGTCCCGGATACCCGAAGCCTCGAGGCACTGGCGGTAGTCGCGAT
>CAUYZA010000294.1:0-4136 GCA_963577225.1 Dehalococcoidia bacterium
TCGGCCCAGGACCCGGTCGAGGCCATCCTGGAGTTGACCAACGGCGAGGGCGTCAACTACGCCTTCGAAGCGGTCGGCAATCCGACCCTGGCCCGGCTGGCTCTGGAGTCGACGGCGATCGGCGGCACGGCCACCATCGTCGGTGTGATGCCGACCGGCTCAGACCTGGAGTTCCCCACGGCCGCCCTGCGCGGCGAGCGCAAGCTGCAGACCTGCGGCATGGGCTCGAACCGCTTCCGGATCGACATCCCCCGCTATCTCAAGCTCTACGAGAGCGGCCAACTCCTGCTCGACGAGATGGTCAGCAAGAAGGGCTCGCTCGAAGACATCAACGAAGCCTTCCGCGCGATGAAGAACGGCGAGGTCGCCCGCACAGTCCTCACGTTCGACTAGTGCGGGGCCGATTGGAGCGGGGCGACTGATGGCGGAGTCGCCATACGCGCTGCTCGACCGGGCCGGGGCCGCCTCGATCTTCTTCCCCCGCAGCGACCAGCGGCCGCCGCCTGCCGGGGCGCGGGATCTCAGTATCGAAGTCGATGCGGGGATCGACGTCGCGGCCCGCTTCTACGTACAGGACGCCGCCAACCCCACGGTCCTCTACTTCCACGGCAACGGCGAAGTCGCCGCCGATCACGACGACATCGCGCCCTTCTATCACGCGATCGGGCTCAACCTCTTCGTCGCCGAGTTCCGCGGCTACGGGCGGAGCAACGGCCAGCCGTCGTATGAGGCGCTGGTGGAGGATGCGCACCCCGTCGTCGATTTCTTCCACGCCATGCTCGATCAAGAAGGCTTCGACGCACGTCGCTACATCATGGGACGCAGCCTCGGCAGTCAGCCCGCACTTGAGGTCGCGAGCCAGTCCGCTGAGCGTTTCCAGGGCCTGATCATCGAGTCGGGGGCTGGACTGATCGGCCGCATGTTGCAGCGCCTCGGTCTGGATCTGACCGGCGAGGCGGCGGCGCTGGCCGAGCACCACGAATCGAAGATTCGGGCCATCCGCCTCCCGGCATTGCTGATCCACGGTGAGCGCGACGAGCTCGTCCCGATCCGCGCCGCAATCGAGTTGGACGAGCTCCTGGCGGAGACCGAGCGGGAACTCGTCGTGATCCCGGACGCGGGACACAACGATCTGCTCTGGCGCGGACAGGCGCAGTATTTCGGGGCGATCGCGAAGTTCGTCGAGGGAGGGGCTGGTTAGGCGCCGATCACGGCCAGACCGGCTGCGGTGATCGAGTAGAAGCGCCGACGCCGACCCCGCTCTGGGTCCAGCTCGGTTCGCTTCTCGAGGTATCCGAGTTCCTCAAGCCGGCGCGCCACGAGCCCCAACATCGCTTTGGGCTGTGCGGCGAGGTCGGCTAGCCGCTCGGACTGAAGCGGGCCCGACTTCAGAGCTTCGAGAATTGCGCGGTCGCGCGGTTGCAGATCCGCAGGCATACCACGAGTGTACCGGGCGCGTCCAATAAGGACCATCAATGTTGCAGCGCGAATGAATCGTGGCCGGCTACGGGCTCCAGCCGCCGCTGAACGAGAAAAACTGCCCCGTCTGGAAGCGGGAACGGCCGTCCAGTAGCACCGCCGCGAACTCCGCCAGCTCCTCCAACGTCCCCAATCGACGCAACGGCACCTGAGCCTCGATCTTGGCCCGACGTTCGGGATCGTCGGCGCCGCTAGCTTTGATGAAGCCGGAGAAATCCAGGTAGTTGGTCCCAATCGCGTTCACGGTCACCCCGTCGCGCGCGTGTTCCAGCCCCACCGCCCGGACGAGCGCGTTCGCCCCAGCCCGCGTCGACGAGTAGAGCGACACGCGCGGCTCCGGCCGGGCACCCGTGGCACTTGTGAAGACGACGATCTGGTCGGCGCCCGCCTCGATCATCGGCGGCAAGGCGGCCCGCAGAGCGTGGAAGACCTCATCGAGATTGGACCGCTTCACGCGCTCCCAGTCCTCCGCCGGCGCCTCCAGAAATGGCCCCAACACGATCTGGCCGGTCACGAAGCAGGCCGCGTCGAGCCGGCCAAAGCGGTCGAGCGCGGTCTGTACCAGCGTCTGATTGCCCTCGGCGCTGCTCAGGTCGACGCGTTCGACGAGCGCCACTTCGGTCCCGCCCGCCGTCAGCTCGTCTACCAATTCGGGTTTGGCCGCATGCAAAACCAGTGAATGACCTGACGCCGCCAGCAAGCGTGCAAGCGCCGGCCCCACGTAGTCCCCGCCGACGTGATCAACGCGACCTTGCCGTTGCCGCCCGTCATGCCAAGCCTCCTGCCATCGTTCCCCGTCCGCCCGTCGGCGATCGCATGCTACTCAATCGCCGCTCGCCGCCGCAGAGCGCGTGGTATCCGCCGCTTCGTCTCCATTGGGATCTTGACCGCTGCCCTGAGCGGGGCGAGCGGCTCGACGCCGGGGGCGGATCATGAGGAGGCCCAGCGAGGCCGCGAACATCGCCGCGATCGCGCCCAGCGCGAACCCGTAGCCGCCGCTGCCGTCGACGACTACGCCGACCCCCAACGGCCCCGCCGCCGAAGCGAGCGCCACGATCGCCGACTGCGCACCCATCAACGTCCCGATCCGCCGCTCGCCGAAGACCTCCGTGGCGTAAAGCCCGTGCAGCGGCGCGATCGTGCCGAAGGCCAGCCCCGTGATCACCGCGAAGATCCAGATGAACACCATGCTGCCGGCCAAGATCAGGATTCCCACCCCCAACGCCATCGTGAAGTACATCACCAGCAGCGCGCTCGGTACTCCGGCCCGACCGGCGATCGGCACGAGCAGCGCTCGCCCCGGCAGCGAGAGGAATCCGCGCACACCGGCGATCGTCGTCGCCGTGGTGAGCGATAGTCCGGCGGCCTGCAACGCGGGCACGTGGTAGACCTGCAACGCGCTGAAGGCCGACATTGCCAGGGCGAACATGCCAACCATCAGCAGCACCTCGCGGGAGCGGAACGCTTGCCGCAGGCTCGTATAGCCCTGATCTGAGTGAGACGTATCGTCGGAGTCGGGGTCATCGTTGGCCCGAGGAGTCGCCGCCGCTCCCCGCACCAAGGCCGCTGTGGGCAGCGTCAGCACAATCAAGATCACGACCATGATCCGGATCGTGTCGCGCCAGTCCACCGTGTCGATCAGCACGCCTGCCAGGGGAAAGTAGATCGGGCTGGCGAGGCCGCCGATGAACGTCAGCACGGCGAAGGCCTGTGCCCGCCGATCGAAGAAGAGGCGCGCCGTGATCGCCATCGTGACGCTGTAGAACAGCCCGGCCGAGATGATCCCCGCGCCGAACCCCCAGCTGAGGATGAACCCGGTCTGACTTTGTGCCCCGGCCGCCACCAACAACAGCGCGGATCCGGCCAGCAACGTACTCAGCATGACGGGCCCGCTGCCTACGCGATCCAGCACGCGGCCCGTCAGCAGCGCGCCCAGGCCGCCGCCCAACAGACTCAGCGAGAACGCGGCCGAGAGCGCGCTGGTGGGCCAGCCCGTGTCCTCCTCGATCGGCACGACGAAGACCCCGAACGAATAGAGCACGAAGCCGTACGAGACGATCGTCGTGACGCCCAGCAGCACCACCCGCCACCAGACGATCCACAGAGCCGGGAGGTCCCGCGGTCGCAGCTTCACGTCTCGACGCCGCTCCTAGACCAGCTCGGGGCGGCGTTGCCAGACCTGTGTCGCTTGCTCGAAGGCGTGCGCCAACTGCAGCACGCTGAACTCGTCGCGCGGGCGCCCCACGATCTGCAGACCGACCGGCAGGCCGTCCTCCGTGAATCCGGCCGGCACCGAGATCGCGGGCAAGCCGGTCGCCGAGATGAGGTAGCACGACTTCATCCAGTCGATGTAGGTCTCCATCGCGACGCCGTTGATCTCCTCGATCCAGCGTGTTTCCACGGGGAACGGTGGCACCTGGGTGACGGGACAAACGAGATAGTCGTAGCGCTCGAAGAAGCCGACGACACGCCGATACAGCTCCGAGCGGCCTGCCTCCGCGCGCGACAGATCACGTCCGGACTGCGATAAGCCTTGTTCGACGTTCCAGATCACCGTGTCCTTGATGCGGTCTCGATGCGCCTCCAGCAGCGGCTCCTGAATCCCCATCGCCCAGGCACGCCAGGCCTTGAACGCCTCGTCCGCGCCGCTGAAGTCG
>CAUYZA010000295.1:0-4120 GCA_963577225.1 Dehalococcoidia bacterium
AGCGGCACGTTCGCCGGCAAGCGCGCGTAGCTCCGCCCCCATTGGCCGACCCCCCGAGACGGCGCTCCGGCACCCGCCCGCCACGTGGTGCCTCAGGACACAATGCTGGGTCGTGCGCGGAGGCCCCCCGAGTGGGTGGCGAGCCTTTGGCCAGCCGCAGGCCCACGAGCCACACATCGTGAAGAAGGCGACGACCCGAGTTAGCGCCTAACGCATGCGCCAGACGGGCGGCCGTTTCTCGGCGAACGCCTTGGCGCCCTCGACCGCATCCTCTGAGCTCCAGACGGAAGCGATGAGGCTGGCCCCCATCCGGCGCGCATACTCCTGAGGCATTTCGATCCCGAGCGTCGCGAGCTTGCGCGTGGCCTGGATCGCGAGGGGGGCGTTGCCGGCGATCGTCTGTGCCATTTCCTTCGCCGTGTCGAGCAGCTCCGACTGGGGGACAACGCGTGTGACTAGGCCGGTCCGGAGCGCCTCTGGCGCGTCCGCCGGTTCGCCTGACAGCAGCAACCACATCGCATTGGAGAGGCCGACCAGGCGTGGGAGCACGAAGGATCCACTCGGCGGGCAGAGCCCGACCTTGACCTCGGCCAACGCCATCGTCGCGTGCTCGGAGCAGATCCGGATGTCGCAGGCGAGGGCCTTCTCCAGCCCACCGCCGTAGGCTGCGCCGTTGATCGCCGCGATCATGGGCTTGCCGAGGTCGACCGCCGGGCGCTCGAAGGTGGCCGCCGTCGGTGCCGACCCTCCACCGCCGGCCACCTCCTTGAGGTCACGCCCCGCACAGAAGGCACGATCGCCGGCGCCCGTATAGATGCCCACCCAGGCGTCAGGGTCGGAGGCGAACTCGTTCTCCGCCTCGCGAAGCTCTGCGGAGAGTTCGCTCCCCAACGCGTTCATGCGTTCGGGCCGATTCAGGGTGATCACCGCGATATGGTCTTGAAGCTCATAAAGCACGAAGGGCACTGCGATCTCCTCTTAGTCACCGGGCCTGATCAACCACGAGCAGTGGGCTCGGAATCGGAGGCTACTACCTGACGCGTCAGGAGCGACTGGATGGGGCTGGAGCACCACGGCGGTTCGACTGTCCCAGGAGTCCGAGTTCGAGCACCTGTTTCCCAGCCCGTCCCCTTTTCACGAGGTTAGATCGCCCCCGACTCCCGCAGCGCCTCTATCCCTGCCCAGTCATACCCCGCCTCCAACAACACTTCCTCCGTGTGCTCTCCCAATTCCGGTGCCCGCGCCGCCGGCGACACCGGCGTTTCGCTCATCCGAATCGGATTCCCGACTACCTGGACCGAGGCACCATTCTCCCCCTCAAACCGTCGCACGTAGCCCATCACCGACGCCTGCTCATCGACGGCGATCATGCGGTAGTCCTGCACCGGCGCGAAACGCACATTGGCCGCTGCTAGGCGCGTCGCCCAGTCTGCCGTGTCGCGTTCGCGGAGCCGTGCCCGCACCACCTCTCGCAGTTCCTCCGCGTGGATCACACGCGACTTCGCATCCAGGAACCGTGGGTCGGATTCGATCTCCGTCAACTCCAGCGCGTCCAGAAACGGCGTCCACTCTTTGTCGCCAGCCCCGAGCAGCGCGAGATGGCTGTCGGCGGTCTCGTACACTCCGTAGAGTCCCAGTGGGCTTAGCGATGGATGGCCCCCGCCGAAGCGCGGATATTGTTCGTCGGCGATCAGAGCGTACGTCAGCTCCGCCGCGCCCAACCACGTCGCTCCCCCGTATAACGACGTCTCGACCCGCTGGCCTCGCCCGGTCCGGACTCGTGCTAACAGTGCACCGAGAATTGCGTTGCAGAGCACCAACCCCGCCGTCGAGTCCGCCGCCACCACCCCCACTGGAGACGGCTGCTCGACCGGGCCGGTCGCCGCTACCAGCCCGCCGAACGCCTGCCCAGCCAGATCCGCCCCGCGCCGTGCCGCTAGCGGTCCCTCCGAGCCGAACGTTGATCCGCTCGCGTAGATCAACCGCTCATTGATCGACGTGCAAGCCGCGTATCCCAGCCCCAATCGCTCCATCGCCTGAGGCGCCAGGTTTTCCAGCAGCACGTCGGCCGCCTCCACCAACCGACGCGCCACGCCGATCCCGTCCGGCGTATCCAGCTGCAGCGCGATCGACCGTTTCCCGCGATTGTTCGCGTGGAAATACGGCGGACGTGTGTCCTGCAACGAGATCGGGATCGACCGGCTCAGATCGCCGAGCCCGGGCCGCTCCACCTTGATCACGTCGGCACCCAGGTCGTGCAGCATTTGGCCACACTGCGGACCGAACACCAGGTGAGTGAACTCAAGCACCCGGACTCCCGCGAGAGCTCCGTCACTGTCGACCATGGATGACGACCTCGCTTCCCAGGCGCTCGGTTGCTGCTGACGATCGTGCCGGCGCGGATTCTTCGGCCACCCTCAACCGGCAGTCTTCGCGATCACCTCGCGCCCGAAGTCCGCGATCAATTCGCGCGCGCCATCGCGACTGTGAGCGGAGAGTGCGATGTGATCGACGCCGAACGATTCGAGCTGTTCCAACTTGCCGATGATCTCCGGGCCCGTGCCCGTGACCGCCCTCGCGATCCGATCAGGGTCAACGAAATGCACCTCACCGTCCTTGAGATAGCTGTAGTGACCCTCGTGCACGTCGAGGTAAAGCCGGTCGGTGGGGTGTCCCTTGGACTCGGCGTAGTCTGAGATGTAGCGGTGGTATTGCGCGGCGAGGTCGGCGTCGCTGACCGGGAGATTAGAGCCGTAGTGGCCGTGGGATGACTCCCACATGGTGTGGAGGTTGAGGATGGCCCACGGTCCAACACGCTGGATGACTCGTTCGGAGTCCATCGTTTCACCCTCGTGCAGGACACAGGCGCGCTCCAGGACGACGGTGTATGGCTTTCGAGTATGCCCGCCCAACAGATTTGGCGTCCGCCTCGATGATGGGGAAGCCCTCGGCGATCCAGGGGCCGCCGCCGCTCGTCACCCAGCCATCGCCGAGTTCGCCGACGACGCCCATCGCCTTCGGGCCCTTGGCGGCGAGATAGATCGGGATCGGGTCGCCGAGATTAATGAAGTCGGCATGATCGGCATGGATCAGGCGTATCCAGCGATCGCGTTTACCCTCACGGAAGAGGACGTCCTCCCCGTTGAGCAGCCCACGCACCTGCTGGGTGTATTCGCGGAAGTCGGCAACGGGGTCGGACGGCAAGCCCATCGTGTTGCGCCCAGTGTACCCGGTGCCAAGCGAGAGGACGACGCGCCCGGCCGCGAGCTTATTGATCGTCGCGATCGCCGACGCCGTCGTCGGCGCGATCCGGTTGCTGGGGATCGAGACGAGCGTGCCTAGCTTGATCCGTGACGTCTTCTCGGCGGCGAGCGCCATAGCGGCATAGCAGTCGGACCAGATCAGCTGAGAGTTGGGGAACCAAGCGTGACTGAAACCCGCTTCCTCCGCAGCCTGGACCTCGCGCCACATGTCAATGTATGTCGGAACGACGATTCCATAGTCCATTTCGATTCCTCCCGCCTCAGGACGCGCAGTCGACGTGGCTAAGCTTAGTTGCTGGACTGATCGGTCCGGGAGTCGTCCCGATGATCACCTGGGTGCCGCACCTACCTTTCTGCCCGGGGCAGTCGTAATCTCGGCGCGATATTTCGTCAGCGGAAACTGGAGCGAATATGGGCAAGCTCGATGGCAAGGTTGCGATTATCACGGGCGCGGGTACGGGCGTGGGACGCTCGTGCATGCAGGTCTTCTCACGCGAGGGCGCCAAGGTCGTTGGCGCGGGCCGGACTCAGTCGACCCTCGACGAGGCGCTCACCTCCGTGGTGGACGCCGGGGGTGAGGGATTCGTCTCGGGGGTCGGTTGCCGAGGTTTGGCTTGATCCCTAGCTTCGAGGTTCTCCTGAGGAGGCTGTTATGGATCTCTACGACGCCATGAGTACCCTGCGCGCCGTGCGCCGACTGAAACCCGATCCGATTCCCGACGACGTCTTGGGGCGCGTTCTACAGGCTGCGGCCTGGGCGCCGACCGGGGGGAACGCGCAGCCATGGCGAGTCGTCGTCGTGCGCGACCCGGCGAAGCAGGCGAAGATCCAGGAATGGTACTTGGAAGAGTGGGATC
>CAUYZA010000296.1:0-4115 GCA_963577225.1 Dehalococcoidia bacterium
ATCCGGCAGGCGGCGCTGGGGTCCGAAGTTGGGGCGTACGAGCCCCCGACCGCTCGATGACGGCCGCCGACGGAGGACCCCGATCTTCCGCTACCGTGACCGCCTGTCGCCGATCGGAGAACGCCATGCCCGACCAAGTTCGCTACGAGGTCCAAGACCAGATCGCCCAGATCACGATTGACCGGCCCGAAAAGATGAACGCGATGACGGACGCGATGTACGCCGAGATCGGCGATTCGATCCGCCAAGCCGACGCGGACGCTGCGGTGCGCTGCCTGATCATCACCGGCGAGGGCCGGGCCTTTTCGGCGGGACACGATCTGCTTGAGTTCGGCGAGCGCGGCAGCGACTGGCGGCCGTGGAGCCCAGATCGCTTCGACGTCGGTCTCGAATGCAGTAAGCCGACGATCGCGGCGATCAACGGTTACAGCCTGGCCGGCGGTCTCGAGCTGGCACTCTTCTGCGATATCCGCATCGCCTCGCGCGATGCTCAGTTCGGCTGCCCCGAGGTCAAATGGGCGATCCTGCACGGCTACGGCGCGCTGCGTCTGCCGGGTATGATCGGCATGTCTGACGCGCTCTGGCTGCTCTTCAGCGGCGACTTCATCGACGCGGAGCGGGCGCTTCGGATCGGACTGGTCAGCGAAGTCACCAGCCCCGACGAACTGCTACCCACGGCTCGTGCCCTGGCCCAGCGCATCGCGGCCAACGGGCCGATGGCGGTTCGGCTGACGAAGGAACTCGCTGTCCGTAGTCGCGACCTCTCCTTGGGCGACGGGCTTCGCCTCTACCAGGAGTACTCCCGGCTCGCCTTCTCCTCGGACGATGCTCGCGAGGGCATTGCTTCGTTCGCGGAGAAGCGCGATCCGACCTACCAAGACGGTTGATCTGGCGGGACCAGGGTTTCGCCAGCGGAGGGAGAGCGCGTGCCGGTCCACGAACCCCAACGAGAGCCCCTGCTACGAGGGCTGAAGGTCGTCGAGATGGCGACTTGGCTGTTCGGTCCGATGAGCGCCTGCGTGTTGGGCGAACTTGGCGCCGATGTGATCAAAATCGAACCGCACGAGGGCGATCCGATGCGCGGATTGATCCCGCGTGTCCAGGGGGATGTCGATTGGATCTGGGAGCTGGCCAACCGCAACAAGCGCAGCGTTGCCCTCGACCTCCGCAGTCGCGGGGGCGGCGACGTGTTCCGACGTCTGCTGCAGGACGCCGACGTCTTCATCGTCAACCTCCGCCGGGGCGCGCTCGAACGGCTCGGCATCGACTACGACTCCGTACGCGAGGAGCACCCGCGCTTGATTTACGCACACGCTACCGGCTATGGCAGCGAGGGCCCCGACATCGACCGCCCCGCCTTCGACGAGCTGGCCTACTGGGCGCGCGGCGGCTTCATGTCCATCTTGGGCTCGCCCGGTGGCGAGCCTGTCCGGCTCGTCGGGGCGATGGGCGACCTGCCCAGCGCGATGAACATCTCGGCCGCCATCTTCGCGGCACTCTATCAACGCGAACTGACGGGCGAGGGTCAGTTTCTGAGCTGCTCGCTTTACGGCGGTGGGATCTGGACGAACGGCTTTGCGATCCAGGGCGCGTTGGCTACCGGCCAGGCCTATCCACGCGGCGACCGCTATAGCTCGTTCAACCCGCTCTACAACTCGTACCGGGCCGCCGACGACAAATGGCTGCAGTTGGCCATGATCCAAGAAGAGCGCTTTTGGGCGCCCTTCGCGGAGGCGATCGATCTGCCGGTCCTCACGCAGGACGCCCGCTTCGCCGAGCCCGACAACCGACGCGATCACATCCGCGAGGCCGTCGAACTGATCGAGCAGCGCATCGGCACTGCCCCGCGCGACCACTGGGCGGCCATCTTCGACGCGCACGACTTTCCCTGGGCCCCCGCTGCGGACGAGTTGGAGATTGCGCAGGACCCGCAGGCTGCGGCCAACGGCTACGTGCGGACGATGGAACACCGTTCAGGCCAAGAGCTCAAGGTGATCGGCGTACCGTTCGCCCTCGATCAGGCGCCGACGACGAACTACAGCAGCGCCCCCGAGTTGGGCGAGCACACCGAACTCGTCCTCGAAGAGCTGGGCTACGACTGGGAAGCGATCGCAGGCCTAAAGCAGTCCGGCGTGATCCCCTAGCCGCTCCCCCGTACTCCAGAAAGGTGGGCACCGCATGCCCGAGATCATCGACTTCCGGGTCACCCTGCCGCCGGGCTCCTGGGACGGCCCCGCAGCCACCGAGAGCGAATACATGGCCAACTACGACCGCATCTACACCCGCGAGCGCGGGGGTGGCAGCGACGCCGCGGCGATGGTCGCCGCGATCGGCGCTGCGGGTATCGACCGCGCCGTCCTGCAAGCCGAATGGGCGGCGGGCGACTACCGCGCCATGAACGACGCCGTCCATCGCATCGTCGCCGATCATCCCGATGTTCTGACCGGCTACGTCACCGTCGATCCCAATGCTGGCGACGACATGGCCGCCGTCGTCGAACGCGAGGTGCGTGAACGCGGCGCGCGCGGCGTCAACCTGCAGCCGTTCTCCTATCGCGTCTTGGCCAACGACAAGCGCTTCTACCCGCTCTACGCCAAGTGCCAGGAACTCGGAGTTCCCGTCACCATTCACACCTCGATCAACTTCTCCAACGACCGTCCGATCGACTTCGGCCGTCCGCTCTACCTCTGCGAGATCGGTTGCGACTTCCCCGATCTCGTCATCGTCGCCAACCACGGCGGCTGGCCCTGGGTCCCAGAGCTGGTTGCCATCGCTTGGAAGCACGCCAACGTCTACATCGAAATCGGCGCCGTCGCGCCGAAGTACATCGGCACGCCCGGCACCGGCTGGGAGCTACTCATGCAGCACGGCAACTCGTCGCTGCTCAGCGACCGCGTGCTCTTCGCCACCGACAACATGCTGCCCTACGAACGCGCCGTCAGCGAACTGCAAGACCTCCCCCTCAAGAACTCCGTCAAGGAAGGCTGGCTGGGGGCCAACGCAGCCCGCCTCCTGTCGCAAGTCGACGCACGCCTCGAGGCACTCTGAGGCACGGTCGCGCCAACGCGCACTGCCAGCGCCGGGACGCTACAGCCCTTGCCAATGCCCACTCACCGCCCAAAGATCGGCTAGCTTCCAGGTGCGGCCTCTCCGAAGGGGCGTCGTTCGCCGCGCAGACTGGAGGATTCCCGTGCCTGAAAACCCCAGCCAAGCGGTCCAGCCTTACCTTCTCTACGAGGACGCCGGCGCCGCCGTGGACTGGCTGTGCAATGTCTTCGGCATGGCGGAGCGGTTCCGCCTCGTCGACGAGGCGGGGCGCCTCAATCATGCCGAGGTCACCATCGGCGGCGACCACGTGATCATGCTTGGCTCGCCTGGGGGCGACTACCAAAGCCCCGCCAGCTCCGGACACGTGCACAGCCAGGTCTACGTATACGTCGACGACGTGGACGCCCACTTCGCCCGCGCCAAGGCCGCTGGCACCACCACCCTGGAAGAGCCCGTCGACCAGTTTTACGGCGATCGACGCTACGGCGCGCTCGATCTCGAAGGCCACCAGTGGTATTTCGCGACCCACGTCCGCGATGTCGAGCCCCCCGACATACAGGCGCAGGCGCCGACATCGTGAAGGTCCGCAGCGTCGAGCGCGGCCTGCCAGCTCGACCCCTGGTGGGCCGTCGCCTCAGGCCCGCGCAGCTGCCCTAGCCGGCGAGAACGGCCACCCGCAGCCAGCTAGCCAACGCTCAGCGATCCCTCGGCTGGCCGCGCCGTGACGATGCAGCGCCTCCATCGTTGCCGTGAAAAGCTCAAGACGCCCCTCGAGTCCTCGTGACGACTCAACGCCGCGAACATCCACGAGCGACAGCTCCATCACACGCGGCGGTGGCCCGCCACCCCAGAAGCGGCACCCTTTAATCCCGAACGACTCCTCGTCCGGAATCGTTCGAATCAGACGCTCAAGGCCCTTGAGAACAGCTTGCGCCTTCGCCTCGTCGGTCGTCTTCACGATGAAGGCAGCATCGAACCAATCCGTACCTCCGCCCTCCACGACAACGCCTGCCGACTCCTTGCGCGGCGACGACGCAACCCGCAGCGAACGTGAAGGCGCGGCCACC
>CAUYZA010000297.1:0-4111 GCA_963577225.1 Dehalococcoidia bacterium
TTGGCGACGAGGTACTGCAGGTACTTCACGGCATGGGACGCGTGGAAATACAACGTCCACCCCAGACTCGTTGTCATATTGCCCCAGGACTGGACACCCAGCGCAGTCTGAATCGACGACATGACGTTCAAGGCCAGCGGGTGGTCCCCTTTAAGGAACGCGTTGCCCGCGTAGCGGGAGCGGGCGGCCACCGCCTTGGCGAACGCTGGGTTCGTCGTGTTCCCGGCGGCGTACGACGCGGCGTAAGCGGGATTGGACGGATCTTGTTCCTGTTTGACGTCGACGAACGCCGACCACATGGCGTTGGCAAAGACGATCTTGATCGATTCGAGGGCCTGCGACTCGACGGTCTGGCCATCACACGGAACGGGGTCGGCTGTGTTCTGGACAAATACCGGCGTCGTATCAAAGCCCGGCGGGAGGACGAAGCACTGCATTTGATCGAATGGCAGGGGCGGTGCCGCCTCCGCGATCCGGGGCAAGGTGGTCACCGTCAGCACGAGGGCCAGGGCAGCCAGGAGCAATCGGGAGCGGGAGCGCATCAGGGTGGTCATGCGGAAACCTCTCTCTTTCTAGGAGAGAGACGAGGCATCCGGCCAAACGTTACCGATCCTTGCGGATCAATGAACATAAGGCGGGGCAGGAGCGCTGCGGGCGCGTCACGGTGAAGGAGGGTGGCTCGCCTCCCGCGCCCCCTCGCGCGTGGACCTTCGCCTCAATAGGCGCGGCAAGGGTGCCGCTCCAATTCGTGGGGATCACCCGCCGCCTCTCCGCGAGACAGGCGGCAGTTGGGGGACGTGGATCGGGGCGCGTCAGGGGGACCAGGCGGGGTCCGAGCCCGTCCGACCGCTGGTCATCAACTGGCGCACGTCCGTGCCATCGGGCCGCATCGTGTAGATCCCCCAGGGAACGCCATCGCGTTCGGAGGTGAAGGCGATCCGGGTTCCGTCAGGGGACCAAGCGGGTCCGTAGTCCATCCCATCGTTCGCCGTCAGTTGGCGCACGTCGGTCCCATCGGGCTGCATGGTGTAGATATCCCAATCGCCATCGCGGTCGGAGGTGAAGGCGATCCGGGTCCCATCAGGGGACCAGGCGGGGAGTCCTTCCCACGCATCGTTCACCGTCAGTTGGCGCGCAATCGGCCATCGTGTGTTGTTTGGCAGGACCTGGGCCCGGTCTTACTATTCCGCACACAACCGCTTCCGAGCCGCTTTCAGGAGTTGCGCCATGTCCACGTCGATGCTGTCGGACCGATCGTTGGGCTGGCTCCGATATCTCTATCGCAAGGCCAACACGCCAGATGACTGGTCTCGCGTGGGCCTGCCGCACCCCCACTGGGACGACCGCTCCGACCCGCCCATGGCTTCTTGGCATCGTTTCGATCTCGTCGATTCCAGCTACGCGCTGGGCCTAATGGCCCACACGACCCCGGCTTGGCGGGAGATCTATGTCCAGATCTGCGATCAGCTCATCGAGCGCCACACGGGTTGGTGGTCTGCGGCGGATTGGCTGACGCAGTTCGGTGCCGATCCAGACCGTGCCTCATATCCGGAGCACTACCGTCGCCTGATCCCGGAGCAAGTTTGGGGCGAGTACGACGTCCCGGGCTGGACCGCGAACGGGATCGACCCCTGGGATCGGGACCTCGACCCGATCGGCTCAGAGTCGATGCTGTTCTATAAGGGCTTCTTCCTAGTCCTCCTGGGCATCCGCGCCCTCATTTCGGCGGATGGGCGATGGGATTCGCCGTTTGAGTTGATCCGGGAGGAGGACGCGTCGTTCTCCTGGACGCACTCCCGGATCGCCGCGCATCTCGCCGAACAGATGCGCGGCCGGCCGCAGGGCTGCCACTGCGAGAACACCAAAATCTGGCCCTATTGAATGGTCGGCGCGGGCTTCGGTCTGAAGCTCCACGACGCGGCCCACGGGACGAACCATTTGGCCCCGTTCACGGACTGGGTCCAGTTCGCGCAAGGTGCCTATCTCGACCTCGGCGGTGACCAACCGCCTGCCCGTATCACGACCTACTACGATCCCCTGCTCGACATTCATCTGCGCGCGTCGGTTGCAGGGGGATTCGGCGTGGCTTTCTACCTGGCGCCCATCGCACCCGAGGTCGCGCGGGCGATCTACGATGCGGCCGTCGCTAAAGTCGGGTTGGGCGACGCGTCGCTTCCTGGGCTGCCGTTTCCGCGCACCGCCGCCCAAGCGTTGTTTCTCGCCAAGGAATGGGGCCTGACTGACTTGACCGCCCGACTTCAGGCGTCGATCGACACAATGTTCCAGCCCACCTGGCACGATGTGAACGGCGAGTTCACCTGGGGTTGCGGTTTGGATGAAGAGCACCCCCGCGGCCAGTACAACGCGTTCCTGGCGGCTGCCGAGGCGGTCTCGAAAGGAGCCTGGACGACACTCGCTGCTGGCCCACCTCCGTCGGGAGAGGGCCTGATTACTGGCCTCGATTTCCCTGCCGTCGCCTGCCGTGAAGCCCGCTGGCAGGACGGGGTCCTGCACTGTGTACTCACGCCACAATCTGAGCGCCTGGCTGGCGATCCGACTACCTTCCGCGTCACGGGCCTCGCGGAGCCAGACGCGTGGCGAGCATCTGGACCGGCCGGGATTCGCACACGGCGCGACGGAGCGGATCTCGTGATTGAGACTCCCGTGACGACCGAGGAGATTCGCGTGCTGCGTCGATGATCGGCCGCACGATGAGCGAATCAAGCGGGGCCATCGCCCGAAGGACACAGGGGAAGTCCGAGACCAGTGCACGAAAAGCCCATGCCTTGGCGGTTTTGCGTGGCGAGCCCGGAGGGACTCGAACCCCCGACCCTCAGATCCGAAGTACGCAGACGGGGGTGCTGACCCGCGTTGTCGGGTGCCGCTGCGTCCTATTCGCCCTGAAAACTCGGGGGGTTGCTCCCGCTTCGTCCGTTGGGTCCCGGTCCGTGTTGACAAACATGGCACCAGAATGGCACCAGGCTGGCGCGTTGGGGTCCGGGGCGGGCCCTGGCCTTCTTCTGAAAGGACCGTGGGGCGACGAGCCCGGCGTGCCGAGTCCGAGGCAGGGGCCAGACCTTTGTTGCCTCTGCCCTAGGGCCCGGGATGTTGATCGGCTTCCCACGCGGCAAGCGCGGCTAGGACAATGTGTTTCGGACTAATTGATCATAGGAGTCAGCCGAGGGCCAGGGAATCTTGGTGGGACCCACGGCGATGAGCGTCCCCGTGACGGTGACCTGCGAATCCGTGGCGGTGCAGTTGTTCGTCTGGGTGATCTCGGTGACGGTGCTCGGATCATCGGCGCAGGCGATCAGGTAGTACGCCCCCGGCGCGATACCGTCGGGCACGCTCAGCAGGTCCAAGTTGGGATGGGAGGCCCCGGCGGCGAGGATCGGGACCGCATGGTCACCGGCGAGCAAGGTGTCTGCCGACCCCTTGGTCTGGTTTTTGGAGAGGTAATAGCGGGTGATCGAGGCACTCGCCGGCCCGCTGCCGATGTTGCGGGTAGTTTCGCCCACGAGCAACTGGTCCCCACCCAGCATGACCAGGAACGCGAGGGCCGCCACAGTCAGGTCCGCGCAGCCGTCTTCCTCACGCCCGATCCAGGCGGACCGGTGCTCCGCGTCGTCATTGGTGCCCCCATCCTGCATCGTGTAGAAGGAGACGAGCCAGGTGCCGCGGCAGTTGTCGTAGGCGACCGATCCGCCGTAATCCCCGAAGCGGCCGTTCGCTTGCGCCCCGGTCCCTTGCCCGTCGGGCGCATCATTTCCAGTACGGAGGCGGTAGTTCTCCCAGGGCGTGGGCGCGCCGGAATAGCTATCCCAGATGAAGGCCTGGGCCGTCGGGTAGCGCCCTCCGCCCATGATGTAAACGGGTCCGGCGATGTCCCCGCGCTTGTTGACCCCGACGGTCGGCATGACCCAGGCGTACTTGGAACTCCAGATATGCGGCTCGGCCACGAGCGTCATATCGGAGGTGCGGAAGATCGCGACGCGCGTGTGCGGGAAGGGCCAGCCGGCCGCGGCGTTTTGGCCCGCCGACCACATGAACCCGACCTGCCCGTTACTGAGCCAGCCCGTGGCAATGCGGGAATTGAAGCGCCCGCAGGGAT
>CAUYZA010000298.1:0-4097 GCA_963577225.1 Dehalococcoidia bacterium
TGCGTTGGTGGGGGCTTGTGTGTTGGCGGGGGCTCGTGTGGTGGCGAGTGTTGCGACCGTGATTAGCGGCGATCGGCGTCAGGCTCGGGGGACGACTCACGGGGGTCCTTGTGGGCCGTGAGTCGGCGTGGATCGGGGGCGCTGGAGGTTGCGGGTGGGCGACCGGCAGAAGAATTGCCAGTACGCATATCGCGGATGTAAGATAGCGATGTTGGGACTCAGCGGCAAACGTTGCCGGAGTCCCGGCGGCAAGGACTGTTTCGAACAGAGTCGGTGGGGGAGCGTTGTGATGGTGGACGGCGAACGAGTCGCTGGAGCGCCACAGAGTGGATCGTCGGACGCGAGTACGACGGAGGGAGAGGCGGATCCGCGCAAGGTTGCGCTGGGCGCCAGGCTGCGGGCGGCGCGGTTGCAGTCGGGGATGACGCAGGAAGAGATGGCGTCCGAGGTGCGGCGCAAGAAGAATTGGCTGTCGGACATCGAGCGGGGGCGGCGCGGGATCGATCCGCACACGCTGCAGGAGATCGCGGCGGTGACGGGACGGCCGGTTGAATACTTCACGAACCCGGAATACGACGCCGAACGGAGCGAGCAACTCCACCGACCGGCGTCGCGCGAAGACTGGGAGTTGCTCTACGCGGGAGATCCCGAGCGAGCGGCGGCCCATGCCTCGCTCGATGAGGCGTTCAACCGGGCGGCGATCCTCCTCGACGACGGGAGCGCCGCGGGCAGCGGAGTCGGCGACGCCGGATCTGAGCCGGGCAGGTAAGGTCGCGCTGCGCACGGCGGGCCGTCTCGCGCGGCGGCTGGTCGGGCCGGAAGCGACGGAGCCCCCGGTCTCGGCGATCGATTGTCTGCGTCGCTTCGATTCGCGACCGGCGGTGGTGCTGGATGAGGAGTTTCATCGCGGGCTGCACGGCGCGGTGACGCTGCGCGACGGCGCCGCTGGCTGATTTTTCTGAACGCCGCCGACCCGCCGCGACTGGCGCGCTTCACGCTGGCGCACGAGGTGGGACACATTTGTTTTGGAGACGTGGGTGCGTTCGGAGATGTCGGCGAGGTGGAGGCGGAAGCGGAGTCACTGGGAGCGCGTGCCGAGCGGGAGTCGATCTGCGACCGTTTCGCGGCGGAGTTGCTGATGCCGGCGTCGATGGTGCGGCTGGCTTGGCGCTCGAGCCAGGATGCGGGGGAGTTGGCGGAGCGCTTCGAGGTGCCGCTGCGGGCGATGGAACGTCGATTCGTTGAGTTTGGGCTTCAAGCGCCTAGGCGGATGACGGTGTAGACGAGGAGCCCATCCTCGCGGGGCGTCTGCGCCGTGTCGGATTGGTCTGTCACTGGAGGGGAGGGCTCACCGCTGGGGTTGGGGTCGTCGCCGGAGCAGGCGGTCGCGATGGCGGCGGCGGCGAGCAGTGCGAGGAGAACAAATCGAAGCGATCTCATGTCAGGAAGAACGTTAGGGGTGTGGGCTGGTTCCCGAGGACGCTATTGCGCGAGCTGGAGTTCTTTGTCCTGGAAGAGGACGGAGGCGCGCAGCATGGCGGTGAGGAAGTGCTGGGCGTTGTCGCAGCGGAGGTTGCGTCGACGGAGAGATCCGCGGACGGCGCCGAGATGCTCGTCGGCGCCGATGGAGGCAAGGTCGGGTGGGGCGATCTGGAGCTGGAGCAGGAAGCGCAGGGCGGTGGCGACGGAGCGGCCGTAGCGGTCGATGCGTTCTTGGTCCTCGACCAGCGTGGCGATGACGTAGGCGCGCAGCATGCCTTCGGTGTAGGCGGCGGTGCCGATGCCGGGCGAGCCCTGGTAGCCGCCGACCCAGAGTGGGTTGGGGTGATCGGTGTCGTGCTGCTGGGTGAGGGCGTAGTCGGCCATTTCGAAGGCGAAGGCCTGGGCGTTGGCTTTGCTGTCGCGGTTGGGGGTGTGGCTGACGTGCGACTCGCAGGCCTGCAGCATCCAGGCGACAAAGGAGAGGTCGTGAATGGTGTCGTCGTCGCTGGCGGGGGCGTCGCTCTCGTCGTTCCAGCGTTGGCGGTAGTGGGTCATGGCGCGCTGGACGGCTTCGTCGGTGCGGGGTCGTTTGTCGACGAAGTAACGCCGGGCCAGGGCGAGCGCGATTTGGCCGGCGAAATAGCGCTCGGAGCCTTCCATCTCGAAGCCGCGCACGCTGGTGGCGAAGGCTCCGCCGGCCTGTTGTAACGCGAGGCAGGTGGCGGTCAGCCGTTGTTGGAGCTCGGGTTCGTATTTGGGCAGACGCAGGTCGGTCAGGGCGAGCAGGAGCAGGGGGGTGGCGCCGAGGCGAGCCTCGCCGTCGGGGCTGGCCAGGTAGTAGAGCCCGCCGGGCCCGTCGCGGCGCAGGCTGGTCTTGCTGAACCCGCTGATGGCGAGCAGAGCAGAAGCCGTGAAGCGCTTGGCGAGGGCCTGCGGGCCCTCCCCTTCCTGGCCGCGAAAGGCGGTGCCGAGGGAGGCGATGGACCAGGCACAGCCGGCTTGGCGCACGATGGAGTCGGACTTGGCCCACGTGCCGGCTGTCGCTCTTTCGCCGCCAGGGGCGGTGGGTGTTGCTGCGCCGCCGGGGGCGGGTGGTGGGGGCTGGTACTCGTAGCGGTAGTGGCCGTTGGCGAGCTGATGGCGCACGAGCCAGGCGGCGGCCTGGGTGGCGGCGGCGGCGAGCCCGCTGCGGCTGACGTCGGCTTGCTGGACGAGGTGTAGGCCTCCGCGCAGCGCTTCGGGGCTGGCGCCGTCGTCATGGATGCGGAGGCGGAGGTGGGTCGTCGTGAAGCGCTGGACGCGGACGCTGCCGGGCAGTCGCGCGCCGGGCGGGCGGGCCTGCTTGAGCAGCGACTTGACCCACTGCGCGACGCCGCTGTGCTCGCGTTGCGCGACGGCGGGCCAGCCGGAGGCGGACTTGCCGGTCTTGGTGTCGGTCAGGACCAGGCCGTGGAGACCGAGTTCGGTGGACGCGATGAGGTCGTTCAGGCCCTCGGGTGTGACCTCCTCGAGCGTGTCCACGGTTTCGATCTCGAGCGCGAGAGTGGCGTCGGCGCGTTGTTCGTCGTCGAGGCGGGCGGCGAGGGCGGACGCCGCGTCTTGAGCTTGCTCGGGTCCAGCTTCGACGTTGCCGAGGTCGACGCCGCGTAGCCAGGCGCCGACGCGAACGCGGCCGTTCCAGGTGTCGGCGTCGGGTGGGTTGTCGGTGGAGGGGTGGGCGAAGCCTGCACGCAGCGCGGCGGCGACGGCGTCGTGGACGCCGGATGGATCCGCGGCGGTGGTGTCGATGTCGCTCTGTGCCTCGCCTTCAGCCACGGAATCCCCTTCGCTCGAGGCGGTTGTCTAGTACGCGCTGGGGTTGATCGCGCCTCTAGTAGGCACCTTGCTGCTCGAACAGGGTTCGGGGGTTATCGATCAGCATGCGATCGACCTGGGCTTCGGTCACGCCGAGTTCGCGCAGGGCGGGCACGACGTCGTCGGAGATGTGGTTGAAGTGCCAGTTGGGCACGCGTTCTTCCAGGACGGAGGGGTCGGGGATCCAGTCGAGGCAGCAGGAGGCGTCGTGGCTGAGCACGATGCGCTCGACGAAGCCGTCGTTGCAGAGCGAGGCGACTGTGGCGACGCGGTCCTCGAAGGAAAGGATCTGGTCCAGCCCGAATCGGTCCATGCCGACGTAGGAGCCGTTGTCCATCAGCTCCTTGAGGTAGTCGGTGTCGGTGGTGTCGCCAACGTGGCCGATCTGGACGCGGTTGAGGTCGACGCCCTCGTCCTTGAAGATGCGCTGCTGTTCGCGGCCGAGTTCGGGCGGGCCGTTGTGGGTGGCGATGGGGACGCCGGTCTGGCGGTGGGCGCGGGCACCGGCGCGGAGGCATTTTTCGTTGACTTCGTCGACTCCGTTGGCGGCCTGGTCGGAGGCGAGCTTGATGATGCCGGCTTTGACCTCGGTGCCCTGGATGCCCTCGGTGATGTCGCGCACGAAGGCGGCGGCGAGCGCGTCGGCGTCGCGGCCGACCCAGTAGCGGGGCACGGTCCAGTAAATGCCGCTGGCGAGCACGATGTTGATCCCGATGCCCTCGGCGACGCGCTGGAGGTATTGGATGTCGCGGCCCATGTCG